>JBBSVB010000337.1:0-3148 GCA_038233875.1 Actinomycetales bacterium
ATGCACGACATCGCGCACTACCTGCGCCCGGGGCATCTGGCCCAGTTGGCGACGATCATGGACGACCCCGAGGCCAGCACCAACGATAAGTTCGTGGCTCTGGACCTCCTCAAGAACGCCAACATCGCGGCGGGTGGCGTGCTCCCCATGTGCCAAGACACGGGCACCGCCATCGCCATGGGCAAGCGGGGTCAGCGCGTGCTCACCCCTGGGCCCGACGAGGAAGCCATCTCCCGTGGAGTCTTCGACGCCTACACCCGCCTCAACCTGCGCTACTCCCAGATGGCACCGATCACCACCTGGGAAGAGAAGAACACGGGCTCAAACCTTCCGGCGCAGGTCGAGATCTATGCCGACACTGAGCCTGGGCATGAGACGATCTACAAATTCCTGTTCATGGCCAAGGGGGGCGGCTCGGCCAACAAGTCCTTCCTATTCCAAGAAACCAAGGCGCTGCTCAAGCCTGAGCGCCTGATGCAGTGGCTGGACGAGAAGTTGCGCTCGCTGGGGACGTCCGCCTGCCCGCCTTACCACCTCGCGATCGTGCTCGGCGGAACGTCCGCAGAGTTCGCGCTGAAGACCGCGAAGTACGCCTCGGCCCGCTATCTGGACACCCTGCCCACGCAAGGGTCGATGTCTGGCCACGCCATTCGGGACCCTGAGCTCGAGGAGCAGGTCCACGAGTTGACCCGCAACTTCGGCATCGGAGCCCAGTTCGGCGGCAAGTACTTCTGCCACGACGTAAGGGTGATTCGGCTGCCCAGGCATGGGGCCTCGCTGCCCGTGGCCATCGCCGTGTCGTGCTCGGCAGACCGGCAGGCGCTGGCCAAAATCACCCCCGACGGCGTGTTCATCGAGCAACTCGAGACTGACCCCGCGCGCTTCATGCCCGAGCAGGTTGACAGCGAGTTGGACGAAGAAACTCAGGGAGTCTCCGGCACCGGCGCTCGCTCTGCCATCCCGATCAACCTCAACCAGCCGATGGACGCGGTCCTGGCCGAGTTGTCCAAACACCCGGTCAAAACCAGGGTGTCGCTGCACGGGACGGTCGTGGTCGCTCGAGACCTCGCGCACGCGAAGATCAAAGAGCGCCTCGACGCAGGGGAAGACATGCCTGACTACTTGCGAGATCACCCCGTCTATTACGCCGGCCCGGCCAAAACTCCAGAGGGTATGGCGTCCGGATCGTTCGGCCCCACGACTGCCGGGCGGATGGACTCCTACGTCGCGCAGTTCCAGGCGGCTGGCGGCTCTTTGGTGATGCTGGCCAAAGGCAACCGGTCAGCGCAAGTCACAGCCTCGTGCAAGGAGCACGGCGGCTTCTACCTCGGCTCGATCGGCGGCCCTGCCGCCCGGCTGGCTCAGGACTGCATCACGTCGGTGGACGTTCTGGAGTACGAGGAGCTCGGCATGGAAGCCGTCTGGAAGATCGAAGTGCGAGACTTCCCGGCCTTTATCGTGGTTGACGACAAAGGCAACGACTTCTTCGCCGACGTCATGACCCCCATCGCAATGACCATCACCACTCGACCAGATATGGATTCCGACTCATGAACGACGACGGCCCACGCATGGGCATAAGTCCTGAGACGAACGCTGGCGCAGGGAACTTCGACGACCTGATCGCGGCTAACAAGGCGTACGCCGCAGAGTTCGACCACGCCGGATTCGACGGCATTGCGCACGCCGGTGTGGCCATCGTGACGTGCATGGACTCCCGTATCGATCCGCTGCGGATGGTCGGCCTTTCCCACGGAGACGCCAAGATCTTCCGCAATCCTGGTGGCCGCGTGACCGATGCCGCCTTGGAGGCCCTCGTGCTCGGGGCCCACCTGCTCGGGGTCAAGCGTGTCGTCATCGCACCCCATACACGGTGCGCCATGGCCTCCGCCAGTGAGGCGGAGCTGCGAGAGCGAATCTCTGCCTCGTCGGGCCAAGACGCCATTTGGCAGCGGTTCCACGTCGTAGACGATCAACAACGTGCGTTGGCCGAGGACGTCGCCCGCGTGCGCTCGCACCCACTGATTCCTGACGACGTGCAAGTCGCCGGGTTCCTTTTTGACGTAGACACGGGCCTGCTCGACCGGATCGTCTGAGACTTCTCAGAGAATCCCGTGGGGCAGACCCGCGCTGTGGTGCTCACTCAATGAGGCTGGTGCCGCTGTGCGCCAGCGCGCCGCTCTGAGCGTGTGTTCTAGGCGAGAGTGCTCTCACGCACCCTTGCCGGTGACGCTGACTTCGATGTTGCCGCGCGTTGCCTTGCTGTAGGGGCACATCTGGTGTGCCTTGTCGGCCAACTCTTGGGCCTTGACGTCGTCAACTCCGGGAAGGGTTGCGACGATGTCGACGGCCAGGCCGAAGCCGGTGTCGGTCTCGCCGAACTTCACGTCCGCGTTGACGGTGGCGTCGCTGGCGTCGCTGGCGTCCACATCTTCCATGCCCGCAACCTTGGCGAAAGCTCCGCCGAAGCACGCGGCATACCCAGCAGCAAACAGGGTCTCGGGGTTGGCCTTCCCACTTCCGGGCTTGCCGAGGGCAACGTCAACGGAGCCGTCTTCGCTCACGCTGCGTCCGCCGCGTCCGCCGGTAGCGGTGGCAGCGGCGTTGTAAGCAACCTTGTTCAGGGTTTCCATGTGGATCCTTTCGAGGGATGAGTGATGCAGAACCCGCCTTGGCGAGGTCCTCTACCTGAACTTCGCGAGCCCTGCAGACATTCCGTAAGGCTGGTGCGAAGTCAAGCGTGGTCCACATGGTTCGCGTCTACAGCGAGAGGCGGTCGCGCACTACGTCGGCGAGACGATCGGCATACTGCTGAGCCTCGTCTTGAGTCTGCGCCTCGACCATGACCCGCACCAGCGGCTCGGTGCCGGACTTGCGAAGGAGCACCCGACCGCCGTTGCCGAGGGATTCCGACACTTCAGCGACAGCACTCTGGAGCATTTCGTCAGTCTCGACGCGCTGCTTGTCCACACCCTTGACGTTGATCAGCACCTGCGGCAATCGCTTCATCACACCAGCAAGCACAGACAATGGCTTACCCGAATTGACCACGCCAGCCGCCAACGACAACGCGGTAAGCACACCGTCGCCGGTGGTGCCGTGATCCAGCATGATGACGTGGCCGGACTGCTCGCCGCCGAGGTTGAGC
>JBBSVB010000338.1:0-3140 GCA_038233875.1 Actinomycetales bacterium
GGCCCCTGAGGTGAGCCCACCGAGCTCCCCAGAGTTGCTCTTGGTCTGCACCCACGGCAAGCACGACGTATGTTGCGCCACCCGTGGTCGACCGGTCGCGGCCGCCTTAGATCAACGCTGGCCGGACGAAACCTGGGAGTGCTCACACACCGGCGGTGACCGATTCGCTGCGAACGCTCTCGTGCTACCCGACGGTGCCTGCTACGGAGGGCTCGACCCTGACGTAGCCGTAACCGTCATCGCCGAGCACTACCGGGCTAGCCCCGACACGGCATACCTGCGTGGTCGCACGGGGTCTCCGCCTGCGGAGCAAGCAGCAATCGTGGCGGCCCACCGCCATCACCCCGCAGCCCGCTGGGGCTCATTCACGGTGGACGACATCATGAGCGATGGCGGGCAGCACGTGGTGCGCGTGACCGGCGACATGGGCAGCTTCGAGGTGCCGGTCACGGAGCACGTCCGTGAGCCACACCAACTCACCTGTGCCGCCACGACCACGAATCGCTCGACCGTGCCGGTTGCGGGGGAAATTCGCCGCCTCCAATGACCGATACGCGCGCCAATGTGCGTCGCGAACCCGCAGGCGGCGCGCACATCGGTCGTTGGTGCGAGGGGGAAGCGGTCGGCTGGGGCTCAACGGTCACTGAGGGGGTATGTCGTTGCGTACGATCGGCGGGTGAAGGTCGGGTCTGGGGTGTCGCTGTTTGGCCGCGATCTGGCCATCGACTTGGGCACCGCAACCACGCTGGTCCACCAACGCGGCCGTGGGGTGGTGCTCGATGAGCCGACCATCGTGGCGATAGACGCGCAATCTGGACGGCTCGTTGCCGCTGGGCAGCCGGCATACGACATGGTGGGTCGCACCCCCGGCAGTGTTCGCACCAAAGCACCGCTGCGTGATGGTGTGATCACGGACTCACAGATCACCGAAGCGATGCTGCGCGGATTCGTCGACCGGGTGAGTTCGTCGCGTTTGCTGCGCCCGCGCATGGTGGTCTGCGTCCCGAGCGGGGTGACGGCTGTCGAGCGCAAGACGCTGGAAGATGTCGCCATTCACTGCGGCGCTAGGCAAGTGTTCGTGCTAGAAGAGGCGATGGCCGCCGCTATCGGTGCCGATCTGCCGGTGCACGACGCCAAGGCATCGATGGTCATCGACGTCGGCGGTGGCACGACCGACATTGCGATCATCAGCCTGGGTGGGATCGTCAATGCCCGCAGCCTGCGGGTGGGCGGCAACGCGATCGACGAGGCCATTGTTGAAGGCGTGCGTGATGCTCACGACCTGTTGTTGGGGGAGCGAAGCGCCGAGACCATCAAACTAGCGGTGGGTTCGGCCACGCCGCTCGACGTTACGCTGTCGACTCGCGTGCGGGGGCGCGACCTCAGCACCGGGCTGCCGCGCACCGTGTCGTTGTCGTCGGTCGAGGTGGGGGGCATGATCGAGCCGGTGGTGCAATCGCTCATCGATGGCGTGCTCGGCGTCTTGGATCTCTGCCCGCCGGAGTTGTCCGGTGACCTTCTCGACGGGGGCGCCGTGTTGACCGGCGGTAGTGCTCAACTGTTAGGGCTCGACCGGCGACTGCAGCGAGAACTCGGTGTCGAGGTGCGGGTCGCCGCCGAGCCGCGCCATGCCGTAATTCGTGGGGCCGGGGCGTGCGTGGAAGATTTTGCCGCGCTGCGTCGGGTGTTGGTCACCGCTTCGCCATGGTGACGCCCGCCAAGGATCTCGACGCGTGAAACGGGTCATCGCCGGTCTGCTGGCCCTCACCCTCGTCGTGTTGATCATCGACCTCGCTCGACCTGCATGGACCGAGCCGATTCGTGAGAGCGCAGCAGCGGTGTTCGCTCCCGCCCAACAGGCGATCCGTGGGTGGAATCAGGACGACCTGGACGCGGCGCGGGCGCAGCGCGACGCTCTGGCGGTCGAGCTCGAACTGCTGCGATCGCACGTGGACGCACAGTCGGTAGGCGAAGACATCGAAGTTCCCGACAGCGCGCGCTCATGGCAGGGACTCCGCGCGCGCGTCATTGCTGTGTCGCCTCCCACCGCCCCAGCCGGGGAGCAGGTCGTCACGATTAACGTGGGCTCGCGCGACGGCGTCGTGCCGGATCGCAGCGTGCTGAACACCTCGGGCCTGGTCGGCCGCGTGCTGAGGGTGAACGAGTCGAGTGCGGATGTCCTCTTGCTGGGCGATCCTGGTGCGGTAGTCGGGGTCCGCTTTGGGGCCGACGGGGTGTTGGGCTCTGCCTCTGCCCAGGCCCCGCCCGAGTTGGGGCCGAGACCGGCGGGCTCGTTGACGCTGACCGGCATCGGTGACGCGCCCATCACCGTGGGGGATGACGTGCGCACCCTGGGCAGCCCAGATGGTTCTCCCTTCGTAGCCGACATCGCTGTGGGCACGGTGACCCAGGTGGACGAAGACTCCGGTCAGCTCGGCCGCACTGCGATCATCGAGCCTGCGGTCGACAACGCCACCCTGGACGCTGTCGTCGTGCTGATCGAGCGGAGTGATCCGTGAGGGGTGCCCCAGGTTTTGCGGCCCGGGCGCTTCTCCTGCTGGTCGCCGCCATGGCCATGCCGCTGCTGCCCACCGTGTTGCCATCGGCCGCAGATCTGGTGCTGATCGTGGTGGCCGCGACCGCTTTGATGCGAGGTCCCTGGGCGGGGGCCGCGATGGGGCTAGGCGGCGGATGGCTGATCGATCTGATGCCCCCAGGCTCGACACTCTTGGGGGCCAGTGCGGTGGCCTACCTCGGGGTCGGCGTGCTGCTGGGCTTGGCTCGGCGGCATGTCCTAACCTCGCCGACCACCCTGCCGGTGCTCCCGCTAACCGCAGTGGCTCTCGCGTCGGTGCTGTTGCTGGCGGGGCGCGGCACCATCGCGGCAGCCGGGTTTGGGTACTTTGCTATTGACCAAGCGCTGTGGACGTGGGGGCTGACGATGGTGGCCGCCGTGGTACTGATCGGGCCGTTGGTCGCCCTGGACCGTGCCCTAGCGGTGCGGCGATGGGGTTAGGTCCATGACGGCCACGCCGAGCCGCCGAGGACATTCGGTAGGGCCGACGTGGGCCCTGCTCTTGGTGGTGCTCACTCTGGGCGGCATCCTCATCGGGCGGCTCGTGCAGTGGCAGGTGCTCGAC
>JBBSVB010000339.1:0-3125 GCA_038233875.1 Actinomycetales bacterium
CTGGGGCACAGGGGAGATGCGCCAGTACGACGTCACCGATCCGATGAACCCGACGCTGGTCGACTCCGTCCACATCGGCGGGATCACCCGCAAGACCGCGCACCCCAGCGGAGCGGACTACAAGGGTGGTCCCCAGATGGTCGAGATCAGCCGGGACGGCAAGCGGGTCTACTGGACCAACTCGCTGTATTCGTCTTGGGATGACCAGTTCTACCCCGACGGGACGCCTGCCGCCATGGTCAAAGCCGATGTTGGCGACGACGGTGGGCTGACCCTCGATGAGGACTTTTGGGTGGAGTTCCCCGACCACTACCGCTCGCACCAGATCCGCCTCGAGGGCGGAGACTGCTCGACCGACAGTTTCTGCTATCCCTCTGCCTGAGCGTCCACGCCTTTCATGGGCATGGGCGAGGCGTCGCTTTCGGCGCTCTGGCTAGGTGTGGTGCTTTCGGGCCTCTATCACGGGTTGAACCCCGGCATGGGCTGGCCGCTGGCGGTCTCGGCGGCGTTGATGGAGCGTCGGCCCTCGGCGTTGGCCAGTGCCCTAGGGATGTTGGCGTTAGGCCATTTCCTGGCGATGGCTGTGGTGTTGCTGCCGTTCTCACTCTTCAGCGCACTGCTTGAGTGGCAAACGCCGATCCGACTCGCCGCCTCGGGGGTCGCGGTGGCCTTTGGTGCCTACCTGTTGATCTCGAAGCGACATCACCCTAAGTACCTGGCGCGGGTGGCACCGCACCGCCTGGTGTGGTGGTCGTTCCTGGCCGCAACCGCTCATGGGGCCGGGCTCATGCTGCTGCCGATCTTCTTGTCGATGAATCACGGTGAGATGGATGGCGGCGGCGTGACCGACGGTGAGATGGACGGGATGGCCGATATGGACGGTGGGGGAATGGCTGGGATGGGCCAACTCGTGACCGACAACGCTGCGCCGGCGCTGCTTGTCGCCGGAGCACACACGCTTGCGATGGTGGCTGCAGGCGCAATCCTAGCCGTGCTGGTTTACCGCGTCTTCGGCCTGAAGGCGGTCTCGGGGACCTGGTTTAACCTGGACAAGGTGTGGGCGCTGAGTCTGATCCTGGTTGGACTGCTTGGTGCTGCTGCTGCCCTATGGTGAGGTCTGAGCCCCGCGGGGCAGTAACGGAACACGGCAGAGTCACGGAGCCGAGATCTCAGCCTCGAAAGCTTCGTCGGCCAGTTGCTTACCGGCACCGCTATAGAGCTGCAAGACGATGTCCGCTCCCAGCGATTTCACTTCTTTGACCTCGTCGTCGTACTGCGCCATGACGGCCACCGTCCCGTCGTAGTCAGCGGCCCGCAGTCGTTTGAGCGCCACCAGGTTGGAGCCGTGGAAGGGCATAGCCAGCACGACCAGTTCCACATGGGCAGTGCTGGTGGTGCGCTCCCAGAACGCTGCGTCGGTGGCGTCGGCTTCTTGGACGTCGAGCCCCGCCTTGGTGAGCCGCTCCACCCGGGAGAGGTCGATCTCGACCCCCACTACCGACATGCCATATTCACGCTCAAGCTGTTCGTATGCAGCCCGCCCGATCCGCCCCATACCGAACACGACAGCGGTGGCTCGACTCAGGTCGATGGGCCGATCCTCAGGGTGCAGTCGGTACGTATCTTGGGAAGGCAAACGCGCGGTCAGGCTGGCGACCAGGGACGTCTCGGAGCGGTTCACGATCGCCGAGATCACGAAGCTAAAGGCGACCGCGACCGACAGCACGACAAGCCACTCTTCGTCCAGCAGCCCCGTGCCGACTCCTACCGCAGCCACAATCAGCGCAAACTCCTAGTAGTTACCCAACGCCAAACTCGCCAAAATTGAGGACCGGTGACCCAGGCGACGCCACCACAGCAGCAAGAAGAATAAACCAGCCTTGATCGGCAACAGCAGCACGAATGCCCCGGCCAAAGCGAGCGTCGATAACGTGGGCATCGTGCCAAGGCCGATCGAGATGAAGAACCCGACCAGCAACAATTCCTTGATCGTGAACAGGCTCTTCGACAGCTCACCGGCCGCCGGGTGACTAGCCAGTAGTGCCCCCAGAATGAGCGCACCTAAGTCGCCCTTGATCCCGACCAACTCGAAGGCGGCATACCCCGGCACCAGGGCCATGACGATGCCGAAAAGCGCCTGCATCTCACCGTGCGGCACCCGATCCCACAGTTTGCGCAGCACCCACGCGCCGGGCACAAGCAGCAGCAAAGTAAGCGCCCACATGCTTGGCGGGTCACCCTTTGCGCTGGTCAGAAACAACACGGCGGCGATGTCTTGGATGATCAGGACGCCGATCGCGACGCGACCGTAGTGCGATTGCGACTCACTGCGATCCGACAAAATCTTGACGACAAACACCGTGCTGGAGAACGACAGCGCGAACGCCACCAAGATGATGATGGTCCAGTCGGCCTCGGCGGCGAGCCCCACCCCGATAACGCTGAGCGTCCACAAGAAGCCGGCGGCAATCACCACGTTCATCATCATGTGCACGGTTGCGGTGACCCATACCTCAGCTCGCAACAAGCTTCGAACGTCGAGCTTGAGCCCGATTCCGAAGAGCAGCAGCGTCACGCCCAGGTCGGCAATGGTCTGCAACGCGGGGAACTCCTCGACGCCGATCGCGTTGAGCGCAAAACCGGCGGCCAAGAACCCCACCAGCGGCGGCAACTTGATGAACACCGCCAGCAGGGCGGCCCCAAACGTCACGGCAAGGTAGATCGACACCGTTTCCACGGCCTACCTCCGGGATCCTGTTGGGTATGCGGCGAGCCCAGTCTGTCTTACCAGGCCAGGTCAGGCGGGCAGGGGCGCGCTTGTCCTCGTCGCCGGCTCGCGCAGAATCTGCGCGAAGCGAGCAGCGAGCGGCTCCCACGCCGCAGCCACCTCGGCTTCGCGGCTGCTGAACTCATCGGCCGCGGTATGCAGGGCCTCCAGCGGCCAGGCCGCATCCGTTGCGCGGTGCTCGGCCCACCCCCGAAAGATCTCGGGTGTGGCCTCGGGGTGGAACTGCACGCCCCACGCACGAGGCCCGAAGCGGGCGGCTTGCACCGACCCATCGGGGGCCGTGGCCAGCACCACGGTGGAAGCGGGCACGTTGTCGACCACGTCGTCGTTCCACTGA
>JBBSVB010000340.1:0-3121 GCA_038233875.1 Actinomycetales bacterium
ACCCGACCGTCCCGGGCCGCTTCTACCTCTACGTCCCCACCGGTGGCGCCATCGTCGGGACCTACGTCACCGACGACGGGGGCGTCACCTGGGCCAAGACCGGGGGCTCGGCAGGCACCTTCGACTACGCCTGGTCCTCAACACTCGCAGCAGTCCCCGGCCGCAGCGGTCACCTGATGATGTGCCACGGCTACCTGGGCGGCGACCCGGCCACCCCGTTCCGCCGCACCACCGACTCCGGTGCCACCTGGGCATCAATCCCTGACGTGACGTCGGTCGACTCCTTCGGCTTCGGTGCCCCGTTCCCCGGCTCCGAGCACCCGACGTTCTTCATCGCGGGCCGCGTCCGGGGCGAGTACGGCACCTGGCGATCCACCGACGACGGTGCCACCTGGACGCTGCTCGCCCACCACACCAACGGGCGGGTGCAGCGTCCCAACGCCGTCGAGGGCGACCCCGACGTCATCGGCCGCGTCTACGTCGGCCTGTCCGGCGTAGGCTGGGACTACGGCGACCTCAACACGGCCCCCTAGACCCCCACCCACCCCCGTCACGCCCTACTACAAGGAGGTGATGCATATGGCCCGCATGCCCAACGCCCAGTGGCTAGGAGAGCACTCCCCGAAGACTCCGATGACCCGCTACGACGTGGTATGTGTGCATTAAGCACACCATCGTCGGCTACGCACCCGCCCATGCCGCCCACTTCTCCACCCACGCGGACGGGACCATCGACCAGTCCCGCGACACCGCCTACCGCTCGGCCGCGAACCTCGACGGTAACCCCCGTGTTATCGCGATCGAGAACGAGGACCACGGTCCCGCGTTCGGCGGCACACCGACCCTTCCCAACTGGGTGCCGCTGACCGACGGGCAGGTCGAGGCTTGCGCCCAGATCCTCGCCTGGGCTCACCAGACCCACGGCATCCCGCTGCAACTGTGCCCCGACTCCCGGCCCGGCTCACGCGGCCTGGCCTACCACCGCCAGGGCATCGATGGGAACTACGGCCCCGGAACCGCGTACCCGAACCGGGGACGCGTCTCCGGCGGTGAGGTGTGGTCCCTAAGTCCTGGGAAGGTCTGCCCTTCTGACGTTCGTATCAACCAACTCCCCGCGATCCTCGCCCGAGCGATCGCCATCACCACACCGGAGGACGACATGCCGAAGTACACCGACTGGGACAAGGGCGACCGCGAGGCGCTGTCCACCGACGTCGCCGCAGCCGTGGCCGCACGACAGCTCGGCGCCGAGCGGATCGACAACCCCGAGGATGACGGTCCCGCCTCGCGCTCCCTGGCCGTGATGCTCTGGACGATCCTCAAGCTGGTGCGCAAGATCGACAAGAAGGTCAAGCCGTGAACCTGCGCCGCCTCGCCTGGCGCCGCACGCTTAGGGTCGACAGTTGGAACACCCACAACGCCAACGACTTCATCATCCGCGAGTACGTCAAGGACTGCCTCAACCGAGGCGCCGTCGCCGTCGTGCTCACGGAGGTATGGAAGCGCCACGACGCGCTCACCAAGGTCGCCCGCGACCTCGGCCTGCACATGATCTCCGAGCCACCCGGCGACCGCAACGGCCCGCTCGTCTCCGAGGCAGGCGACACCGTGCTGCTGCTCGCCCCGTCGTTCGCGCTCGAGGAGTGGTCCGTGATCGTCATGGCGAACCAGTGGACCGTCGTCTCAGCCGCACGCCGCCACGCACCACGCCGCATCCTGCGCGCGGTCGGCACAGTGAACGGCCAGCGCGTCGAGCTGCTCGCCGTCCACGGACCCACGGGCGCCAACAGTGCAGCCGTCGCCGAGTTCAAGGGCAAGGTGGCGCAGATCCTCGCCCGCACCAAGCCGGGGACAGTCTCCATAGCGGCCGGCGACTTCAACGTGCCTCTCGGTGACGCGCGAGGGTGGGCCAAGGACAACGGGCTACGCGTCTCCGGTCGTGGCCCCGACCTGTCGCTCGTCGCTGGTGGTCGCACACGTTCGCGCAAGGGCGCCAAGAGCACCTCCGACCACTACGCCATGTCCCACAAGATCAAGCCCGCCAAGAGGAAGAAGTGACCATGCCCGACCTGACCGCCGCTAAGGCATACGCCGCACTCATCGGCTCCATCTGCACGGCGCTACTCGCCACGTTCACCGCTGACACGACTGTCGGCAAGGTGCTGACCGTCGCGGCCATCATCGCCACCGCAGTTGCCACGTTCGCCGTGCCGAACACCTACGACGGCGAGCACCGCGCCTGACCTTCACCCTGCGCGATTGAAGCCACGTCTGACCTTCCGAGGTTGGGCGGGGCTATTCGTCGTTTTGCACGCCCCCGCAAACGCATGTCACTTGCACCAAAAGGCCCAGCGCTACCCGTTGCTATGGCCGAGATGTAGACGTGGGCTTCGTGCGCGCACGGGAGGGGGCAAGCGGCAGAGACTAGACCGCCGCTCACGGCGACCACTCCTCAGCCCGGTAGTCCGGATCGTCCGACCACACGGACGCGAGGTGGCGCAGGGTCGGACTGTCAGCCCGCGACCTCACCGATTCGGCGATCTCGGGCGATATGAATCCGGACGCGGGCACGTTGTCACAGGCCCGCAACACCTCAAGCGCCACGATCGCACGGTCGGCGGCGATGCGACGGAGGACGCGGGCGGGGTCGTGGCGGGCGATGTGGGCCGCAGCGGCAGGACCCTTCGTGCCAGCGACGCTCTCCATCGGCCCCATAACCTCGGCGGGCATTCCGGCACCCTGGTGCCAGCAGTCTTGAAACTCTGGATCAGGGACGGGCCGACACGCACCCCGCGCCGCCACCTCGTCGGCGTCGAGCATGGCCGTGATGAAGGCGCTGATCGTCGGGGCGGTCATGTGCGCTCACCGGGCCGTGTGCGCCTAGCGCGCATCTTGGTTTCGCTGTGCGGCTCGTCGAACTGAAACAGCACGGGGTCGGCGGCGGTAGTGTCTAGCGCCTTGAGGACGGCCTCTTTCGCTGTTCTTGCGTGCACGTAGGCGGTGCCCGTCACCTTGTAGGTGCTCCAAACCTCGTACTCGCGCAGCCCCACACTCTCGGTGGACTGCGTACTCACAGCGCCACCTCGCACCACGAGCACGACCAGACCTGCCCACACGTCCC
>JBBSVB010000341.1:0-3110 GCA_038233875.1 Actinomycetales bacterium
CACGGGTTGTCGCTCCTGCCGGGGGCTCCTCGCTCTCTTGTTCGGATCTCCGAGAGTCGCCGCTACCCGCGGATCTCCGAGAGTCGGCGGGGGCTGGCCTCCCACTCTCCGAGAGTCGCCGCTGCGCGGCTGCGCCGGAGTTCTCCGAGAGTCGCCGGGCCAGCGCAGCGAAGAGGGGCGAGGCCCGAAGGCCCCGCCCCTCGGCGGATCAGATGTGGAGTGTCGCTTGCGTGCCGTGGGCGGTCACGACCCGGAAGAGGTTCCGGGCGTACGTCTCGGCGTCGGTCTTGTCGGGCGCGGCTGCCACGATCGAGCCGCCTGCCCATGTACCCGTGGCCTTCACGAGCCATACGTTGCCCCAGAAGTCGAACGTCACCGTGATGTCCATGGCGCTCACAGCGGCACGGCCGACCCGTTGGCGCGGACGAAGCGGTGGGTGCCCGCCTCCAGTTGGGCGAGCAGGCGGCGGAGGCCGTCGTGCGAGGCGCACCCCTCGCCGGGGCACTCCCCCGCGTAGTGGCTCTCGGTGGAGTTGATGTGCTCCTCGCTCACAGCGACACGGCCGACCCGTGGGCGGCGAGGTCGTCGCCGATGGGTGCGAACGCCTCCAGGCAGGCAAGGCAGGTGGCCTCGTGCGCCTGCTCCCAGGAGACGTTGGAGCGGAGCGTGAGGTCGGCGCCGCAGTAGGTGCGGGCCGTACCACCCCGATGGATGTGGGTGCGGGCCACGTAGGCCTCCATGCTGCCGAACTTGATCATCGCGGTTCCCTTCGTGGTGGCCCCGCCTGTTGCGGTGGCCTCGTGCCTGCCGGGGGGTTGCACCCCGGACCCTGCTAGGCAGGCGGTGGGGGCCGCTTGCGCGGCCCCCGTTGTTGCTCCTGCCGGTGCCCTACGCCTTGCCGGTGTAGGTGGCCCACACCGTGGCCAGCGCGGGGGCCGGGGCACCTACAGCGGCCAGCGCTGCCAGCGTGGCGCACACCTGCGGGCCAGCGGGTGTACCCACCACAAGGTGGGGCGCACCGTGCTTGTAGGCGCTGCTGCTGCTAGCCCGCACCGTGGCGCGGGCACCGGTGCCACTGCACCACCCAAGGTGTACTAGCGCGTGCACCAGGGGTGCGTGGCCCGTGGGCTTGGCCCAAGCGGCCAGTGCGCGCACCGCTTGCAGGTAGGCGGTGGCTTGCACGGTGCCAGTGGCCCCGCTTGCGGTGCGGTACTGCGCGCCCGTGGTGGGCAGGGCGGAAACGGCAAACGTGGTGGTGGTGGTGGTGGCCTTAGCCATGGTGTGCCCCTTACATTGTGGGCCACCCCCAGCGGGTGGCCGTGACAACAACATAGCACGTGGGTTAGGCGCCGCGCAACCCCCCGGCGTCGCCTCCCGGGGACCCGTGGTCGGCTTCACCGGCTTTTCGGATCGCGCATGGATCCGGCTTTTCGGATGACTCATGGATCCGAGTTTCTGACACGCGCACGGACGACACACGCTTTTCGACTCACACATGGATCGGCATGGCACACTTCCCCGCATGGCCTCGATGACGTCCTCCACTCTTGCAGAAGGACTGCGAGAACGCCTAGCGGGCAGAATCGTCTTGCAGCCCCACCAGATCCCGCCGTGGAGACAGAGGATCGGAGAGGACGCCGTACTCGGCTTCGTCATGATGGCGGGCCGTGGTGCCGGGAAGTCCTTCGCCGCGATGTGGGAACTCCACCTGCAACTCAGCGAGACCCCGAACATCCGTGCGCGAGTCATTGCTCCTACTCTGGGAGACGGCATCGCGGCTGCGGTCGACGGCCCGAACGGACTTCTTGCTCTCTCCAAGGGACAGGCGAGATGGCTTCCGTCCGCCCCCGGAGGCGCGTGTGTCCGATACCCGAATGGAAGTCGTGTCTGGATCATCGGCACGCCGACCGAGAAGGACGTCGACCGACTCCGCGCCCTGACGAACATCGACTTCGACGTGTTCGAGGAGTTCTTCGCGAATCCCTGCGCCGAGAAAGCCTACGAGCAGGCTTCGCTGTCTCGGCGACGTGGGTCGCGCCGCTGGCTCATCTCCAGTACGCCCCGGCCCCACGCCCTGATCAAGAAGTGGGAGAAGGACGAGAGGGTAGTCATCCGTCGCGGTACGTCGATGGACAACAAACACATCCCGCTGGACTGGCTCAACACGTTGAACACGCTCTACAAGGGGACGCGCCTGTACCGACAGGAGGTGCTCGGCGAGGTCATCGAGGACGTCGAGGGTGCGCTCTGGAAGGCGAACGACATCGAGCGGTCCCGCGTGTTGGGGGCACCGTCGGAGGTGGCCTCGATCTGCGATCGCATCGTGGTCGGGGTGGACCCTCCGACGGGGAACGGGACCTGCGGCATCGTGGTGGTTGGGCAGGACGCGAACGGACACATCTATGTTCTGGACGACCGATCGGTTGAGGAGGCGTCACCGCAGACGTGGGCGGCGCGGGTGAAGGCTGCCGCCGACACCTACGACGCCATCGTGGTCGCCGAGATCAATCAGGGCGGGCAGATGGTCAAGGAGGTGATCAACTCGGCGGGGTACGACGTGCCGATCCACACGGTGAACGCGACCAAGAACAAGAAGACGCGTGCGGAGCCGATCGCCCTGCTCTGGGAGGTGAGCGAGCAGATCGTCCACATGGTGGGCCAGTCCACGAAGTTGGAAGACGAACTCTGCGAGTGGGTTCCGGGCGAGTCGCCGAAGTCTCCTGACCGTCTCGACGCGATGGTCTGGGCGTGCTGGTACATGCGGAGCCGCCACACGGCGACCGTCCGTGGCGGTATGGTTCCGTCGTCGGGGCCGGTCGGCCTCGCCACGGGCCTGAGCAGCGTGCGAATGGGCCGGTACTGAGACAGTACAGACAGGGAGACACATGAACGTCACGCATGACATCATCGCAGCCGTGAACGGACCCGGCTGGAAGTTCGGACTGAGTCGCATCCTCATCGACGAGGAGGGGAACGGGGCCGTGTTCATCGCCGGCTCGCAGGAACCCCACGCGTCGTTCACCGCCGACAAGGTGAGCACCTCACGCGGGACAGGCACGACCGCCGACGGAGGCGAGATCACGTGGCGTCGACGCGGCTCCTCGTGTCAG
>JBBSVB010000342.1:0-3101 GCA_038233875.1 Actinomycetales bacterium
AGAGGAGAAACACCATGAAGTTGATTTTGACGCAGCCCCTGACCGGGCTCGGAGTGGCCGGTGACGTCGTCGACGTTAAGGACGGTTACGCCCGTAACTACCTGCTGCCCCGCAAGTTGGGGACCCCCTGGACTAAGGGTGGTCAAAAGCAGGTCGACGCCATCACGGCGGCTCGCGCCTCGCGTGCGCAGCACACCGAAGAAGAAGCCAAGTCCGCCAAGGCGCGTCTGGAGTCGGCCAATGTGGTCGTCTCCGCCCGCACTGGCAAAGCCGGTCGCTTGTTCGGCGCCGTCACCTCGGCCGAGATCGCACACGCGATCGCGGACGCTGGCGGCCCAGCAGTTGACCGCCGCAAGATCGAGGTCCCGGCCCCGATCCGCGCCACCGGTGAACACACCGCTCACGTGCGTTTGCACGACGACGTTGTCGCCACGGTAAACGTCGAGGTCGTCGCTAGCTGACCTCGCCAGCGTCAACGAAGGGCCACTCGGATTGCTCCGGGTGGCCCTTCGTTGATGCTCGTGCAGTATGAGGTTTCGTGCGCGCAGCCGGCTGGACTCGCGAGTGTCGGTGACACGCCGGTCGGAAGCGGCCCCAGCGTTCACGTGAACCCGCTGGCCGATTGGTCGGGCGAGTCGCCGGGACGCGAATGTCAACCTGCGATCCATGATGGGTGCCCGCTCGCCCGGGCAGCCCATCGTGCCCGACGTTAGTTGAGAAGGTTCTTCTCCCGCAGGAAGGACTCGGCCACATCGGCCGGGTCCTGGTCCTTGAGGTCGACCGCGCCATTGAGATCGATCATCACGTCCTGGGTGAGCTCCTTGTTGACGTCCTCAATGGTCTTCATGAAGTCGTCGCCGCCAAGGGCCGCCAACGTGTCGTCATCAATGACTAAAGCGACGTGCTGGTAGCCAAAGACGCGCTCGGGGTCTTCCAGCACCCGATAGTCGCCACTCTCTAGTTGAGCATCGGTGCTGAAGACGTTGGCGGCATCCACGTCCCCGTCGAACAACGCATCGTAGGTCTTGTCGAGATCCGTTGGTGTGAAGACGGCGTTCGGGAGGCCGTAGACGCTCTGCATACCTGCGAAGCCCTGCTCCCGGTCTTCAAACTCGGGCCTGGCTCCTAGGGTGAAACTACTCAGGTCCCCCAGATCGGCAATGGTCCGCAAACTGTTGTCCCGAGCGAAGGGGGTCGAGACGGCGATCGCGTCCACGTTCTCAAACGGCGTCTCCTCACTGAGCGTTTGGCCGCGAGAAGCGTAGAAGTCTCGCGCGATCTTGGAGGTCTCTTCGCTTGTTTTGCCCACGACATCTTCACCGGCAACAACGGTGGCAGCGACGCCCAGGTACTCCGGGTAGGCGTCAATGTCGCCGGCTTCGGGCGCTTTATCTACATCCTCGGTGGGGCCGATATCCTTACGCAGTGTCACCTGGATGCCGTCGGCTCGCAGTGCCTGAGCGTAGAGCTCTCCCGTGAGCACCGATTCCGTGAAGGTTTTGGGGCCCAGAGTCAGTTGAAGGCTTTCTCCTTGGGGTTGCGAAGAACCCTGGCCTCCGCCGTCGCCGTCCGAGCAGGCCGCGAGCGTTAAGGCTGCAAGAGCAAGTGTGGCAGTGGTCCTGAAGATCTGTCGTCTGCTCATTGTGCAGCTCCCTCGTCGCTCCCCGTCGTGCAACCGAAGCGTGCGGATTGACGTGTCGGCGCGAGGACTTTGTAATAGTGGCAGATGTGTGGTTGCCGGGGAACGGTTCTATTGAGCGAATTGACCATCGGTATGACGTGTCGGGTCACGGCACGTCTGGCTCGGCTTCATCCAGAAGACATAGTGCGGCCACGTTTTGCACACATTGGGCCGGTGCACTAGCCCGCATGACGCCTCGATTGCGCCCGCTGGCGCTGGTAACCACCGCTGTGATGCTTGCCCCCGTGGTCTCGACCGTGGCCACGGCCAGCCCCACCCGGACCCTGCCGCCAATGGCTGACCCGACCTCAGCCGCGGTTGTTGAGGAGTCGTCCCGCGCGGTCCGGTTGAACGTGGCCGGCACGTATCAGACCGGAGTATTCGATGAGTCCGCTGCTGAGATCACGGCTTTTGACGTGGGCACAGGCCGCCTTTTCGTGGTGAACGCCGACTCGGGCACGGTGGATGTGCTCGACACGCAGGCCGTGCTGGACGGCGAAACTGGCGATGCCGCATTGCTGGAGACCTTGACCACAGCCGGACGCACGACGATCGACGCCACGGTGCTACCCGAGGGCACCGTGGTGAACTCGCTCGACGTTTTTGACGGCACCTTGGCCGTGGCCGTTGAGGCGCCGGACAAGGTCAGCGCGGGGTGGGTGCTGTTCTTCGACGCTAACGGCACGTACCGCACCGGCGTCTCGGTGGGCTCGCTGCCCGATATGGTGACTTTTACTCCAGACGGCCAACGGGTGGTGGTGGCCAACGAGGGCGAGCCCGACGATGACTTCGCCACCGACCCCGAGGGCTCGGTGGCGGTGGTCGATGTCGCTGACCTGGACACCCTGAGTCCGGACGACGTCGCGTTGGCCCACTTCACGGCATACGAAGGGGCGGGTTTGCCTGCGGGGGTGCGGGTGTTCGGTCCGGATGTGGCCGTGCCCAGCGGGCAGAAAGAAGCAGGCCGTGTCGCCCGCAATCTGGAGCCGGAGTATGTCGCCACGTCAGCGGACAGCCGCACCGCCTGGGTGGCGCTGCAGGAGAACAACGCCATCGCGACCATCGATCTCGACACCGCCTCGGTCGTGGACCTGTGGGCGATCCCCGGCAAAGACCACCACCTCGCCACCAACGGCCTCGACCCGTCTAACCGCGACGCGGGTATTGCGATCAATCCATGGCCCATCACCGGCATGTCACAACCGGACGGCATCACGTCGTATGAAGCAGGTGGTCAGCCGTTGATCGTGACCGCGAACGAGGGGGACGCACGGGAATGGGGAGACTACGAAGAGGGTGTGCGCATCGGCGATGACGGCTACGAACTCTGCGCGGACGCTTTTGGTGGCCCCGAATCCGCTGCGGCGCTGAAGGAGGACGCGGCGTTAGGCCGCCTCAACGTGACGACAGAGCAGGGCCT
>JBBSVB010000343.1:0-3089 GCA_038233875.1 Actinomycetales bacterium
CCACCGCCGCCACGGTGATCACGGTGAGTGGGTGGGTCATCGCAACCATCGTCGGCTGGTGGCTCGCCGGTCGCGCACTGCCTCGCACCATGACACCGAGCCATTCCGTCTCAGGCCACTCAGCCGCTGGCCGCCGGCGGCGCAACCGTGTGGCCGTGCATACCGTCGTGGCGGTGGCCGCACCGATGATGCTGATCGTGATGCTCACCGCAAAGTCAGTGTCGGTCCAAACCGGCCTCTGGGTTTTGCCATTCCTCGCGTTGAGCACTCTGCCGTGGCGCGACCACCTCATCTGGGCCGCAGCCGAGATCGTGCACTTCGAAGCCGCCTGGCTGTATATCGGCTTCAGCGCCGACCCGGGGCGAGGGCTACCAGGTGATGCCTACTCGATCGCGATCGCGGCCCGTTCCATGATGTGGGCCTGGGTGCTGCTGCGGGTGTGGTCGATGCGCCCGGTCAGCCAGGCTCCCGCTGCAACGAGTCTTTCTGCGCCGAGTCTTCCTGCTCAGCCCACCACTGCCGCAACCGCGCAGTAGCCTCGTCGCGGCCCACCTCGCCGTGCTCCATACGCACCCACAGCAGGTGTTTGTAAGCCTTCCCGAGCACTGGACCGGGCTTGATGCCCAGGATCTCGGCGATCTCGTTGCCGTTAAGCTCGGGCCGGATCGCTTCCATCTCCTCTTCGGACCGCAGCATCTCGATGCGCCGCTCTAGGTCGTCATACGTCGCCGAGAGCTTTGCCGCCTTGCGCTGATTGCGGGTGGTGCAGTCCGAGCGGGTGAGTCGATGCAACCGGCCGAGCAGCGGCCCGGCGTCCGTGATGTAGCGGCGCACCGCAGAGTCGGTCCACTCACCGTCACCATACCCATGGAATCGCAGGTGCAACTCGACCAGGCGGGACACCGCTTTGGTGGTGTCTTTGTCGTAGCGCAGGGCGCGCATGCGGGTGCGCGTCAACTTTGCTCCGACCATCTCGTGGTGGTGGAAGCTCACCCCACCAGCGCCTTCGAACCGCCTGGTCGCAGGCTTGCCGATGTCGTGCAAGAGGGCCGCCAAGCGCAATACCAAGTCCGGCCCGGGCACGTCGTCGGGGCCATCGGCGTCGGCCGGGCTCTCCAATGCGATGGCCTGCTCCAACACCTGCAGGGAGTGCTCGTAGACGTCCTTGTGCCGGTGGTGCTCATCAATCTCGAGTTGTAACGCAGGAACCTCGGGCAGCACGACGGCGGCCAACCCGGTGTCGACCATCAACTCCAAACCCGCCCGGGGGTCGGCGCCCATCAGGAGTTTGTTGAGTTCCTCACGGACCCGCTCCGCAGACACGATCGATAGACGCTGCGCCATATCGGTCATTGCCTCGGCGACCGATATCGACACGTGCACACCCAAGGTCGAGGCGAAGCGGGCGGCCCGCATCATCCGCAGCGGGTCGTCCGAAAACGACACGTCCGGGGTATGCGGAGTGCGCAGCAGCATCGCCGACAGGTCATCGAGGCCGCCATGCGGGTCGACAAACACCCGCTCCGGCAACTGCAACGCCATCGCGTTGATCGTGAAGTCGCGGCGCACCAAGTCGTCGGTCAACGAATCGCCAAAGGCCACGATGGGCTTGCGGGACTGCTCGTCGTAGGCGTCGGCCCGATAGGTGGTGATCTCGACCATCGCCTCGCCGCGCCGACCACCGATGGTGCCGAACGCACGGCCGACATCCCACGTGTGGTCGGCCCAGCGGGACAGGATCGGCTCGATCGTCTCGGGCCGCGCCGACGTCGTGAAGTCCAGGTCGGGAGAGGTGCGGCCCAAGAAGGCGTCGCGCACGGGGCCACCCACCAGGGCAAACTCGTGGCCGGCGTCGGCGAACGCTTGGCTCAGATCGCTCACGGAGTCGAGGATCGGAGTCAGATGTCGCACCGATCGGGCCAACATTTCGGCGTGGGACACGGACTCAGACACGATCACCTACCTTACGCACGAGCGAGCCCCACACGGCATCCACGCTGATTTGATGCTGGGGCCAACTCTGCGATAGATACAGTGGCCCGATGACCATCGCCCCTAGGCCGGCTCGCCCCGCCCGCCGAGCGGTCGCGCTGCAAGAGACGTCTGCCGGGGGCGTCATGGTCGATGTTTTCCGGGGGAAGGCGCGTGTGCCGTTGATCGCGCGACGCAATCGCAGCGAGCGCATCGAGTGGTGTCTGCCCAAAGGCCACGTCGAAGCTGGCGAGACTCTGGCGCAAACTGCGGAGCGTGAGGTGGCTGAGGAGACAGGCATCGTGGGCCGAACTCTGGTCAACCTCGGCACCATCGAATACTGGTTCACGACCCCCCAGCACCGAGTGCACAAGATGGTTTACCACTACCTTTTGGAGGCCACCGGGGGTTCGTTGACGATCGAGAACGACCCCGACCACGAAGCCATTGACGCCGCCTGGGTGCTCCTCGAAGAGGCCGACCAAACCCTAACCTTTCCCAACGAACGGCGGATCGCTCAGCTGGCCTGGCAACGCCTCGTCGGCAGTTCCTAGCCGCGCGGATCGACACAGCCCGATGACCCGCAGCAGATCTCTGCCCCGCTCGCTTAACGGACGTGTCGGCATACCCCGGGCCGTGGTGGTTTCGGCTCTCTGTCTCGTGCTTTTTCTCGCCGGGGTAGCGCCCATGGCCAGCGCTGCACCGCCCAGCGGGACGCATGCAGCCACGGCTATCGGTGCTGCCGACCAAGATACTCCCGTTCGTATCGTCCTAGACCGGGTCGCCCCCGCAGTGGCACGACCAGACCAGACGGTGTCAGTCAGCGGCTCGATCGAGAACATGTCGCAGAGTGTCATCTCTTTGGATTCGGCGACCGTCAGCACCCAGACTTTGGCGCTGGACACCGTGGGAGCTCTGGATGCGTGGCTGGCCGGCGATCAAGAGCTGACCGCCCCCAAGCAGGTGGGGCAGCGGCGGCTCTCGCAACGTTTGAGCCCTGACGAAACCATGGAATTCACGGTCGTCGTCCCCGCAGACGCCATTGCACCGCCGTTCTCCTTTGCCTCATTGCCCCTGCTCGTGGACGTCACAGCTGATGAGGGAGCGACCGTCGGCAC
>JBBSVB010000344.1:0-3080 GCA_038233875.1 Actinomycetales bacterium
ACGGTCATATACGTCTTGGGCCAGAAAACCACCTCGACCGAGGCCGCCATGTCTTCGATCAGCACGCGTGCGTAAGGGTCACCGTTTTTGGTGCGCTTCAACGTCAGTCCCGTGATGAGGCCCGCGAGCGTGACGAAATCCCCGTCGGCCGGCCCCTCTTCAGCAGCCAAGGACGAGATGCTGGCCTGAGCGTGCTGAGCCAGGATGTGCTCGATGCCGTTGAGCGGGTGATCTGAGACGTACAGCCCCAGCATCTCGCGCTCGAAGGCCAGCAGCACCTGCTTCTCCCACTCTCCCGACGGGATCGGTGGCAGCGTCACCAGCTGGACAGCATCGCCGTCGCCATCGCCAAAACCTGCGAAGAGTGAGTCTTGACCCATCGCCTCGTGCTTCTTTTCCTCCGCCAGTGCCTCGACATACCGCTCGTGGATGCTCACCAACCCCTGGCGGGTGTGATCGAGAGAGTCGAAGGCCCCCGACTTGATCAAGGACTCGATGGTGCGCCGATTGCAGACCACCGCGGGGCTTTTGCGCAAGAAGTCCTCAAAGGAGGTAAACGCGCCTTTGTCCTCGCGGGCTGTGTAGATGCCGTCGACCACGTTGCGCCCAACGTTGCGGATGGCCGCCAAACCGAAGCGGATGTCCACTCCGACGGCGGCGAAGTTCGAGATCGACTCGTTGACGTCCGGTGGCAGCACAGCAATGCCCATCCGCCGACACTCGCCTAGATAGATTGCGGTCTTGTCTTTGTCGTCGCGCACGCTGGTCAGCAGGGCCGCCATGTACTCGGCGGGGTAGTTAGCTTTGAGGTATGCCGTCCAGTAGGACACCAGCCCGTATGCCGCCGAGTGGGCCTTGTTGAAGGCGTAGTCCGAGAACGGGACCAGCACGTCCCAGAGCGCCTTGATCGAGGCCGGAGAGAACCCCCCGGCGAGCATCCCTTGCTCGAAGCCGACGTATTCGGCGTCCAGGACTTCGCGCTTCTTCTTGCCCATCGCTCGACGGAGCAGATCGGCCTTACCCAGGGTGTAGCCCGCGAGCTTCTGCGCGATCTCCATGACTTGCTCTTGGTAGACGATCAGTCCGTAGGTGGTGCCCAGGATCGACTCGAGGGCCTCCGCAAGCTCCGGGTGGGGATAGCTGACGTCCTGACGGCCGTTCTTGCGCAGAGCGTAGTTCGTGTGGCTGTTGGCACCCATGGGCCCCGGTCGGTACAGCGCACCGACGGCGGAAATGTCCTCGAAGTTGTCGGGCTGCATGAGGCGCAGCAACTGACGCATGGGGCCGCCGTCGAACTGGAACACCCCGAGGGTGTCGCCCGCCGACAAAAGGGCGTAGGTCGCCGGGTCGGTCAGGTCTTTGGACAATACGTCGAGATCGACCACCTCAGAGCGGTTCATCTGCACGTTGGCGATGGCGTCGTCGAGCACCGTGAGGTTGCGCAGACCCAAGAAGTCCATCTTGACCAATCCGAGCGCCTCGCACGTCGGGTAGTCGAACTGCGTGATGATGGCACCGTCGGCCTCGCGGCGCATGATCGGGATGATGTCGATCAGCGGCTCGCTGGACATGATGACACCGGCGGCGTGCACACCCCACTGCCGTTTAAGGCCCTCGATGCCTTGGGCGGTTTCAAAAACCTGCGCGGCTTCGGGGTCGGTCTTGAGCAACTCCCGGAAGTCTTCTGCTTCCCCGTGCCGCTTGTGCTCGGGGTCGTAGATCCCGGATAGCGGTATGTCTTTGCCCATCACTGACGGCGGCATGGCTTTGGTGAGGCGCTCCCCCATCGAGAACGGGAAGCCCATCACCCTTGCCGAGTCCTTGAGTGCGGCCTTGGCCTTCAACGTGCCGTAGGTGACGATCATGGCGACGCGATCCTCGCCATACTTGTCCGAGACGTACCGGATCACCTCACCGCGGCGCCGGTCGTCGAAGTCCACGTCGAAGTCGGGCATCGACATGCGCTCGGGGTTGAGGAAGCGCTCAAAAATCAGACCGTGCGGCACCGGGTCCAAGTCGGTGATCCCCATTGCGTAGGCGCACATCGAGCCCGCACCCGAACCGCGACCGGGGCCGACTCGGATGCCGTTCTTCTTGGCCCAGTTGATGAAGTCGGCCACGACCAGGAAGTAACCGGCATACCCCTTGTCAACGATCACACCGGTTTCGTAGTGCGCCTGCTTGCGCGCGTAGTCCGGCACGCTGCCCTCGTAGCGGCTCGCCAGGCCGGCCTCGACCTCTTTGACGAACCACGACGTTTCGTCCTCGCCTTCGGGGCAGGGAAAGCGCGGCATGAAGCGCCCCTCGCCCTCGGTGAAGGACACGTTGCACCGCTCGGCAATGGCCAGCGTGTTATCGCACGCCTCGGGGAACTCACGCCACAAGTGCCGCATCTCGGCGGCCGTCTTGAGGTAGAACGAGTCTCCGTCGAACTTGAACCGGTTCGGATCTTGCATCGTGGAGCCGGACTGCACACACAGCAGGGCCGCGTGGGCCTGCGCGTCTTCCTTGCGGGTGTAGTGCAGGTCGTTGGTGGCCACCAGGGGCAGGTTGAGCTCTTTGGCCAGACGCAAAAGGTCGCGCTTTGCACGTTTCTCCACGTCGATGTCGTGGTCCATCAACTCGCAGAAGTAGTTTTGCTCGCCAAAGATGTCGCGGTAGTCCGAGGCAGCCTGGCGCGCCTTGTCGTACTGGCCCAAACGGAGCCTGGTTTGAATCTCGCCCGAGGCACACCCCGTAGTCGCGATCAGACCGGCACCGTACGTGGACAGCAGGTCGCGGTCCATCCGAGGCTTGAAGTAGTACCCCTGCATGGAGGCCAGCGACGAGAGCCGGAAGAGGTTGTGCAAGCCGTTGTTGTTGCGCGCCAAAAGCGTCATGTGGGTGTACGCACCGCCGCCGGACACGTCATCACGACTGCCGTCACCCCACTTCACCCGGGTCTTGTCGCTGCGATGGGTGCCCGGGGTGACGTAAGCCTCGACACCAATGATCGGCTTGACGTCGTACTTGCGGGCAGCGGCCCAGAATTCGTACGCGCCGAAGACGTAGCCGTGGTCGGTGGTCGCGATCGCCGGCAT
>JBBSVB010000345.1:0-3056 GCA_038233875.1 Actinomycetales bacterium
CCCTGTCACCACTGCCCTGAGCGCGAAGAACACGCGCGCTGGTCCGACCGCTGGTGGACGCTGCGACGGGAGACCGACGACCTGCAGCGGCGCATCGGCAGCCGCACCAACACAGTGGCTCGGACCTTCGAGCGGATCTGCGACTTGCTGAGCGAGCTCGGCTATCTGAGCGCTGACGGCTTGACCGTGACCGAGCAGGGCCAACAATTGCGGCGGATCTACACCGCCCACGACCTCGTCGCCGCTCAGTGTTTGGCCGCTGGCACGTGGCAGCGCCTGGACGCACCGTCGCTGGCTGCGGTGGTCTCGACGATGATCCACGAGCCGCGCTCGGAGGAGACGTCCGAGGCGATCATGCCCAACGTGGAGACCGCCGAGGCCTTCCACGAGATGGTGGCGATTTGGTCGGTGCTGCAAACTCACGAGGCCGCCCACCGGTTGCCGAGCACGGGGGAGATGGACGCTGGCATCGCGTCGATGGTGCACAAGTGGGCCTCGGGTCGCAGCCTCGAAGAGGTGCTGCGCAACTCTGACCTGTCGGCCGGTGACTTTGTGCGCCGATGCAAGCAGATCATCGACCTGCTAGGCCAGGTGCGTCAGGCTGCTCGACAGTCTTCGCGGGATGAGGTCGCTCAGGTGGCCCACCAGGCCAGCACCGCGATGCTCCACGGCGTCGTGGCCGCCGACCGGCTCGACTAGCGACTCGGCATACCCCACGTGGGCGGATCCTCTGCCTATCTAGCGGCCTGCGGTTTGCGCGTCCCAACGCTCATTTCACAGGTCTTAGTTTCTCCCACGTTTCGGGAACAGATCTAGGCGGGGTTGATCCTCAGGGCGGTCAGCAGGCGGCCCACCGAGTTGCCGATGCCGTAGGCCTCAATGTCCTGCTCTAGCGTCTGAGGGTCGGCGATCTCGCGGGGGAGCGTGAGCGCCCGATCCGGCAGCGGGCAATCGAGGGCCACCTGCACCACCAAGGGCGCCACATCGAGGTATGCCGACGCGGCCTCGAGGTTGGCCCGGCGCGCACCCTTGATGGCCGGATCCCCGTCATCGACGGCTTTGCGCACACCAGCGAGCGACCCGTAGGTCTCGATCAGCGCAGCCGCCGTTTTGTCTCCGATGCCTTTGACCCCGGGCAGCCCGTCACTGGTGTCCCCACGAAGGCAGGCCATGTCGGCATACGCCTGCCCGGTTGGGACGGCATACCGAGAGACCAACTCCGACTGGGTGATCAAGTCCGCATTGCGCACCCCGCCGCGAGCGGTGTAGATCACCCGGATCTCCGCGTCGTCGTCGACCAGCTGGAACAGGTCACGGTCCCCGGTCACGATCTCCACCGGCATCCGGCCGTGGTGGGTGTGGGTCAGGGTGCCGATCACATCGTCGGCCTCGTAGCCGTCGGACCCCAGCACCGGCAGACCCATCGACTCCATCACCCGCCGTAAGATCGGCACCTGCACCCCGAGTTCGTCCGGCCCTTCTTCCTTGACGTCGCTGCCCTCGACGAGCCGGTGTGTCTTGTACGTCGGGATCGCGTCGACGCGGAACGCTGGCCGCCAGTCGTTGTCCCAACACGCCACCAAGTGGGTCGGCTCGAAGCGGGTCACCAGGTTTGCGATCATGTCGAGCAGCCCGCGCACCGCGTTGGTCGGCGTGCCATCTGGTCCAGGAGAAGGCTCCTTCACCCCGTAGAACGCCCGGAAGTACAGGGAGGCCGAATCGAGCAGCACGAGGCGAGGGGTAGGGGTTGCCATCGGATGAGACTAGAGGCTCGGGGCCGCACCAAGGCAACCATTGGGCATGCCCACAGCGTCGAGAAGAGTATGAAGGTCAACAATGGTTAACGACATGCCGGACCCGGGGTTCGACGAGGCCGGCGATGTCCCGTCCTACGAACCACCAGCCGACGGCGAGGATTCCGTCTACCGGGAAACCACGCGGGTCATGTCGAGCGACCTCGGCGGTGACGGGACTGTGCTCATCGATGTCCCCGTGTCGATGTATACCGAGTTCTACGTCACGACGCAGGGGGTCGGAAGGTTCTGGCTGGAGCCGACAACCCCCGAGGGGGACACCTTGAACACTCGCGGCGAAGCCAATGCCGCGGCCTCGGTGTACGGCTTGCAGGACTACTGGACATTGTGGACGGCCGCCAAGACCACGTGAGGCATCGCCGCCGAGACCGATCAGGGCAACGCTTCGGAGCAGGTGCGCCTACGTGTGGAGGGTTATGCGAGCGGCGACTTTGAGCTGCAGGTCTTCGGACTCTTTGCCTCCGATGAGCAGCCCTGACCCTACAGTGGGGCCTCATGGAACCGCTTGACCGCCACATCGTCACCTTGTTGGCCAAAGACGCCCGGATGAGCTTCACCGATCTGGGCAAAGCCGTAGGTCTGTCGACCTCCGCAGTACACCAGCGGGTCAAGCGACTCGAGAAGTCCGGAGTCATCTCCGGCTACCGCGCCACCATCGATCACGCGGCGGTGGGTTTGCCGTTGACCGCGCTCATTTCGGTGGCGCCGTTCGACCCGTCGGCACCGGACGACATACCTGAGCGGTTGTCGGACATCCCGCAGATCGCGTCGTGTTGGTCGGTGGCTGGCGACGAGAACTACGTGTTGTTGATCCGGGTCGGGCGCCCGCAAGACCTCGAAGAATTGCTGGCCACCATTCGCGCCAAGGGCCAGTGCAGCACCAACACCACCGTGGTGCTCTCGACCCCGTGGGAGTCCCGGGTCGCGATGCTGCCCGAAGTCGACCACGATGTGTGAGTATGCAGATCGCTAATTAGCCGAAGGAGCAAACTGTGCGCATTCTGTTCACCGGGGGTTCAGGCAAAGCCGGCCGCATCGTCGCGCCCTACCTAGCCGCTCAGGGTCACGACGTGATCAATATTGACCTCGTGCCGCTGGATCAGCCGGATGTCCACGACATTCGAGCGGACCTGACGGATCCGGGGCAGGTTTGGAGTTCGTTCTTCAGCTACCGCAACAACGATGAACTCGACGCAGGTCAGGGGCCGCCGAGCATCGACGCGGTGGTCCACTTCGCCGCTA
>JBBSVB010000346.1:0-3034 GCA_038233875.1 Actinomycetales bacterium
ACAGCGGCACGTATGACGTCAGCCCGAGCAGTAGCACGCCGACGATGAGCGATACGAACATTGCCGACCCCACGACCCGATGACGGAAGACCCAGAGCGGCAGGATGGGCTCGCGCACTTTCGATTCGACCACCACGAAGGCCACAATGAGGACAATCGAACCGACGAACATCGAGATGCTGATCGCCGAGTCCCACGCCCAGAAGATGCCCCCCTCCAGGAGCGCGACCAGCAGCAGACCCGTGCCGCTGAGCAGCAGCATCGCCCCGAGGTAGTCGATGCGCGGCTTGGCTTTGGACCGCTCTAGGTCTTCGTCGTACCGCGTCCACAGCATCCAGGCAGCGAGGAGCCCAAGCGGCAAGTTCACGAGGAAGATCCAGCGCCAGGACAGGTAGTCGGCGAAGATGCCGCCGAGCGTGGGGCCGACGAGTGAGGCGATGGCCCAGACGCTGGCCAAGTAGCCCTGCACCGTGGCGCGCTCGGCCACCGAGTAGATGTCCCCGACGATGGTGATGCCGACGGGTTGGACGGCACCAGCACCCAGACCCTGTAGCGCCCGGAAGGCGATGAGCGAGCCCATCGACCAGGCGAGGCCGCAGAGCAGAGAGCCGATCACGAAGAGGCCCACCCCGAACAGGATCACCGGTTTTCGGCCGAAGAGGTCGGCGAGTTTGCCGTAGATCGGGACCGACACGGCCTGAGCCAAAAGGTAGATCGAGAACAGCCACGGGAATTGGCTGAGGCCCCCGAGGTCGCGCACGACCGCCGGGATAGCCGCAGCGAGGATGGTGGCGTCGATGGCGACCAGTCCGGTGCTGAGCATGACCGCCAACAGGATGGGTCCACGCTCGCTGCGCAGTCCGACCGTGGCTCGGCTGATCGGTGGGCGCTTGCTAGGAACCCCACCGTCAGGAACCCCACCGTCGGGACCCCCACCGTGAGGAATAGCCGGGAGTGTGGTCACTGCATACCAAACGGCGCTTGGCCTTCGGGCATTCCGGTGAGCACCACGAAGTGTGGCGCTCGCTATTCATTGCGTCGCGCCGCAGCGATACGCACTGCGCACAACCCGCCACCATGCGGCGGCCGTGCTACTCGGCGTCGAGGGCTTCTAGCTCGCTCAGCGCCTGCTCCCACCGTTCGCGCTTTTCGGCAAGCGATTGTTCCCACCAGGGAGTGCCCCGCTCGCCCAGCCCGTGCTTGGCCATCCCGACCCGACGTCGGTATGGGGCAGGGTCTTCGCCTTTGCGTTTGGCCACTCCAACCGCCGATCGTCCGCGTCCCAGGTGGGAGCGCAAAGTCGCCGCGACGTCGTCCGGGATCTGCGGATCTTGACGGCGCCAGCGGCGACCCTTGATGACCAAGAATCGCTCGCCGTCCTGATCATCGGGTGTGCCCACGTGCTCAAATCTACGCAAACCGAGGCACGTTCGCGCGGGCTACACGGTGCGCTGCTGGGCTTCCCGGTAGCGGCGGATCAGCGCGTTCGTCGAACTGTCGTGGGTCAGCTGCGGCGCATCACTTGCGGTCAGCTCGGGCTCGATGACCTTGGCCAACTGCTTGCCGAGCTCGACGCCCCACTGATCGAAGGAGTTGACGTCCCAGATCACACCCTGCACAAACACCTTGTGCTCATAGAGGGCCACCAGCATTCCCAGCGTGTGCGGGGTCAGTGCGTCCAGCATCAGGGTCGAGGTCGGACTGTTGCCCTTGAAGGTCTTGTGCGCCACCAAGACGCCACTCACCCCGTCGGCCTCGACCTCAGCCGCCGTCTTACCCATCGCGAGCGCCTCGGTCTGGGCCAGCAGGTTGGCCGTCAGCAGGTCGTGGTGTTCGCCGAGTGAGCCTTCACCGGTGTGGAACGGCTTGACGACCCCGATGAAGTCGGCGGGAATCAGCTTCGTGCCCTGGTGGATCAGTTGATAGAAGGCGTGCTGACCGTTCGTCCCGGGCTCACCCCATACGACCGGGCCCGTTTGGTAGTCGACCGGCGAGCCATCGATGGTCACGGACTTGCCGTTGCTCTCCATGTCCAACTGCTGCAGGTATGCCGAGAAGCGCTGCAAATATTGGCTGTAGGGCAGCACGGCGTGGGTCTCTGCGCCGAAGAAGTTGTTGTACCAAACCCCCAGCACTCCCATCAGCACCGGCAGGTTCTGGCCGAACGGGGTGGTTCGGAAGTGCTCGTCCATCTCGCGGAATCCGGCGAGCATGTCGTCGAACCCGTCTGGCCCGATGGCGACCATGATCGACAGGCCGATGGCGGAGGTAAACGAATACCGCCCACCGACCCAGTCCCAGAAGCCGAACATGTTGTCGGTGTTGATGCCGAAGCCAGCGACGAGCTCGGCATTGGTGGAGACGGCCACGAAGTGCTTGGCCACAGCCTCGTCCCCGAGGGAGGCCACCAGCCATTCACGGGCGGTCGTGGCATTGGTCAGGGTCTCGACCGTGGTGAAGGTCTTGGAGGCCACGATGAATAGCGTCTCGGCCGGGTCGAGGTCGCGGGTCGCCTCGAAGACATCGGTGGCATCCACGTTGGAGACGAACCGGAACTCCATATCGCGCCTACTGAAGTCGCGCAGCGCACCGTACGCCATCGCCGGGCCGAGGTCGGATCCGCCGATACCGATGTTGACGACGTTCTTGATGCGCTGCCCCGTGTGCCCCGTCCACTCTCCGCCGCGCACCTGATCGGCGAACGTCCGCATACGACCCAACACCGCATGGACGTCGGGCACGACGTTCTTGCCATCGACCTCGACGACCGCATCCGAGGAGGCACGCAGGGCTGTATGCAGCACGGCCCGGTCCTCGGTGGTGTTGATCTTCTCGCCGTTGAACATGGCATCCATGCGCTCGGCCACCCCTCGCGCTTGGGCCAACTCGAGCAGCAAGCCCATCGTCTCGTCGGTGACCCGATGCTTGGAATAGTCGAGGTAAAGGCCGCCGGTCTCGGCGGTCAGTCGGCTACCCCGCTCGCTGTCCTCGGAGAAGAGGTTGCGAAGGTGCACATCCTTGATGTGCGCGTGGT
>JBBSVB010000347.1:0-3015 GCA_038233875.1 Actinomycetales bacterium
ACTCCGGCGCAGCCGCGCAGCGGCGACTCTCGGAGAGTGGGAGGCCAGCCCCCGCCGACTCTCGGAGATCCGCGGGTAGCGGCGACTCTCGGAGATCCGAACAAGAGAGCGAGGAGCCCCCGGCAGGAGCGACAACCCGTGGGGAGGTCCCGCGACACTCCGAGAATCGCGGGGTGGCGGGCCTGTCCGGCAGCAGCCCGACCGTCCGAGAGTCGCCGTCTTCGCCTGCGGCGACTCTCGGGAGGTCCTGCTGCTGCGACGGCTGCGGCGACTCTCGGGAGGTCCTGCTGCTGCTGTTGATGATCAACGATCAGCCCGCGTCGCACCTCGTACCCGATCGGCCCGCGTCGCACCTCGTACCCGATCAGCCCGAGGAGCCCCCTCGTACCCGATCAGCCCGAGGAGCCCCCTCGTACCTGCCTCGTACCCGATCCTACGGGGTACATCGCATGTTAGGCACGGGATTCTACGTGGTACGGGTACGGAGGTACGTCCCCAGGGGGGGAGCGCAAAACCTCGCGCGCATTAACGTAAACGCAGATTCTCTCCTCTTACCCCCTCCACCGCCCAGAATCCAATTCTGCCTTCCGATTCCACCAGATCAAAGCAAAACCCACCAGCCCTCCCATCCCATCCCCGTACGCTGCCCCTTGGGGAGCGTACCTCCGTACCCCGTACCCCGTGACCCCGGTGTACCCCGACTCGCCTAACATGCGGCAACCCCTTGTGCAAGAGGATGCCAGCGGCTAGGCTAGCCGTAGGCAGCCCACCAAGGGGAGGCCACCACTCCAAGGAAGGCAAGACCATGACCACCACGCAGACCGCCACGAAGGCCCGCAAGACCGGCAACCGCACCCCCGCGAAGGCGACCGCCGCGAAGGCCCCCGTGTCCAAGTTCAACGCGGACGATCTGCCGGCGACCGGCACCGTTCAGTTCCGTCAGGGCGGCGACTACAAGCCGTCCATCCGGGCGCTGTCCGCCTTCGCCAAGGGCAACCCGGTCAACATGGGTCACGTCAAGGCCCTGATCCACCTCGGGTGGGTGAAGCCCGGTGGGGTCAACGCCGCGAGCAAGAGCACGGCGTTCACGCTGGCCGACAACGCGGACCTCCCCGAGGCCTCGTGGTCCGTTGGGTCGGCCGCTGCCCCCCAGATCAGCGCCAACCTGCTCGCGCTGGCCGAGGCCGGAGCCCCCGAGGAGGCCCTCAACGGCCTCTGGGCCGCGTACGTCGGCACCATCTAGCACGACCAGCCTGCGTCGGGGTCAAACCCGGCGCAGGCACTCGGCACCGGATCAGCCGGAGCCACCGCGAAAGGCACCTCATGAACATCCACGCTCACGTCACCACCCGCTCGCAGGACTGCGACGGAGAGTACCGCTCGGGCTACACCTACTTCCTCACGAGCGAGGAGCAGGCCAGTGAGTTCGCCGACATCGAGTTCAAGGAGCGGGTGATCTCGAGCGTGGTCAGCGTCTACGCGACGCAGGGCACGCTCGAGATCACCCCGAACCGGGTGGACTGGCACCAGATCACCGACGAGGGCTACCAGTCCAGCGTCGCCGAGTGGTGCGAGGACGAGACCTGCGAGGGCGCGAAGGCGTGGCACCGGGATCTGTCGGCGGAGGCAGCCAACTACTGATGGATCCCACCCCTAGTCCCGCGATACCCCGTGGGCTAGGCTAGCCATAGGCAGGCCAGCAGGGCTCGCCGCTCAACGGAAGGCTCTACCATGATCGACGACTACTCCGGTCCCGAGGTCTACCCGCCCCACTCCTGGGTCGCCTCGTGCAAGGCGCTCGTGCCCAACGAAGTCGTGTGGGCGCTTCTCGAAGAATGGGATTGGCTCCAGGCGTGGGATCACGGCTTCACCCCCACGCAGTCCGTCCACACCGCCCTCCTGGACGTCCTGGCTCCTGAGGTCGGCGCGCTCCACTTCATCGGCGACATCGCATGATCGTCATGGCACCTCGGTGCGAAGCGATCTACGGCGACGGCCCCGCCGTGGAGTGTCACGAGCCCGCCGACTTCGTGATCGACAGCACAGAGCCGGGCGGGTCCACACACCTCTGCGCGAAGCACACGAAGGCCCACCTGACCCCGACCTGCGAGGTCAGCATCACCCTGGATGACACCGACGCCGGTGGTCCGTACGACTTCGTACCGTGCGACAAGGCCGCCACCCGGATCATCCACTGGACCACCGACGGTGGCATGGACATCACCGTCGGGCTCTGCGACTTCCACGCGACAGGAGAAATCTGATGGAAGAGGAACCGACCAAGGAGCAGCCGCCTCGGGCGCTCCACCACCGGCTCTATCCGTACATGGACGAGTTGGTCCAGTACGCCACGGAGATCGCTGACCCGATCGCCGACCCGGACGCCAAGCCCTGGATCGTGCGGGACCGGTCCACCGCTCTCCGGAACGAGCGGCAGGGCCGAGGCCGCGCCGTGGTCCGCACGTGGATCCCGACGGACTGGGTCTACGTCAACGAGGACACCAGCGATGAGTGACACCGGGCGCTGCCCTTGCGAGTGCAACTCGGGCGGATTCTGCGGCGGCTGCGGTCACGCAGGATGCGGAGGCCGACGGTGATCACCTACGGCTGGTGGAAGTCCGCCAATTTCTGGGCCTTCATCCTCGTCTGGCCCCCGACCGTCGCTCTGCTGACCTTCCTCCTCTGCGCGTGGTGGTTGTGATGTGCGAGGACTACCCGTGCTGCGGGCACGAGGCCGGCGACTGCGAGGGCCGCCTGTACGGCAGCGACGAGAGCATCAAGGCCCGCGTCCAGGCTCAGTGGGACAGCGGCCACGGCCATGTTGACGTCGTGGCAGGTGGAGGCACTAGCCGTGAACGAGGACCCGGCATGACCACGTCCGACGACCGCCACCGGCTCAGCGACGAGGAGCAGTACAGCCTTTACTGCGCCGCTCCCGAAGCAATCCAGTCCTACGTCATCGAAGCAGTCGAGGCCATCCTCGCCGCCCGCGCTCAGGCCGACCCCGAGCGTGAG
>JBBSVB010000348.1:0-3010 GCA_038233875.1 Actinomycetales bacterium
AGGAAGTCCATGTTGTGGGACTCGCGACCGACTATTGCGTCAAGGCAACGGCACTCGACGCCGCCCGCGAGGGCTTCACGACCAGTGTGCTGCTCGCCCTCACGGCCGGTGTGGGCGCCGAAAGCACCGCGCTGGCCTTCGAGCTTCTCAGCGAAGAAGGCGTCGCGCTCGTCTAGCTCTTGCGGACGACGTTGGTCTTAGCGACCTTGTCGTTGAGCGACTGCTTCTGCGCGTCCCACAGCGGCCATAGACCGTTCACGATCTGGAACAGCGAGCCCACCAAACCAATCGTGGGGACTGCCCCCAGCAACGACGGCCCATACCAAACCAAGCCTCGAACGCTGCTCGTGCTCCACGTCAACGGGCCAGGCTGGTCCCGAAGCCGGACGCGCAAACCCAACGCCAACTTGCCTGGGGTGGCCGAGAACCTCTTCAAAAACACGATCTCGTAGACCAGGCTCAGCACAGCGCTCGTCAACCCAATGCGCACAGACTGGGCGGAGAGGTCATCGATCAAAGCAGCAGACTCAGCGTCAGTCGGCGTCGCGCCCGCCGTGGTGAAGGCTTCAACGAACCGCTGAACGCTGTCCAGGAATTCTGGGGCCACCACAGGAATCAGCGCATAGGTCAGCAAGCCCAATAGAAAACCGTCGAGGACTCGGGCGAAGAAGCGCCTCCACCAGCCAGAAACCTGCTGCCCGTCCGGCGTGCTCGGCGCATTGCTCACGTCGAACCCGCCACCAGGCATCGGTTGATAACCGGTCGATGAGCCGTACCCGCTAGGCGACGACTGCTGAGGCGATCCACCGTATGGATTCTGCTCGTCCATCCGCGCATTGCGGGTTTGGTCCAAGTTCGGGCGCTGGCGAGGGCTGGTGTGATTGGTCCACTGAACCCCATCCCAGTAGCGCAGGACCTGGATGTCTTGCGGGTCGTCGTACCACCCGGGCTGTTGGCTCATGTCAGCCACTCTTTCACATTGCGATACCGATGTACTTCGTGTCGAGATACTCCTCAATACCTACTGATCCGCCCTCACGCCCAAGTCCTGATTCCTTGACCCCACCAAAGGGGGCGTATGGGTTGGACACGACGCCCTGGTTAAGCCCGACCATCCCAGCAGCGATGCGCTCGGCAACGCGCAACGCCCGACGTAGGTCGTTGGTGAAGACGTAGGCGACCAGCCCGTACTCGGTGTCGTTGGCGTAGGCGACAGCCTCGTCCTCGGTCTCGAAGGACACCAGCGCGGCGACAGGACCAAAGATCTCTTCTTTGGCCATCCGAGCCGAGGGAGAAACACCCGTCAACACTGTGGGCGGATAGTAGTAGCCCGGCCCGTCTGGGCGCTGTCCGCCGGTATGAACGATGGCTCCACCGCTGACGGCATCCTGCACCAATTCGTCCACACTGGCCTGCGCCTTGTCATCAATAAGCGGCCCGACCTGGCTGCCGTCTGCGGTGCCATCACCAACGGTCAGCGCCGCCATCTTCTCGGTGAGTTTGGCCGCGAAGTCGTTGATCGCGCTGGAGTGCACGTAGATGCGGTTGGCAGCAGTGCACGCCTCCCCCATGTTGCGCATCTTGGCCTGCATACACCCGGCAACAGCCTCGTCGATGTCCGCATCGGCAAACACCAGGAAGGGAGCGTTGCCGCCGAGTTCCATGGAAGTGCGCAGCACCTTCTCAGCACTCTGCTTCATCAAGACCTTGCCCACTCCGGTCGAGCCGGTGAACGACAGTTTGCGGGCAATCCCCGAGGTGATCAGCGGCTCCATGACCGCACCCGACGTGCTGGTCGGGATGATGTTGACCACCCCAGCCGGCACACCCGCTTCGGCGAGGATCCCGGCGAGAGCGAGCATCGACAGCGGCGTCTGCTGCGCGGGCTTCAGCACGCTGGTGCAACCGGCAGCGAGCGCGGGGCCGAGCTTGCGGGTGCCCATGGCCATCGGGAAGTTCCAGGGGGTGATGAGCAGACACGGGCCAACGGGTTGACGAGTCACGATGAAGCGCGCTCCACCCTGAGGGGAAGGTTGATAGCCGCCAGCACCACGCAGCGCCTCGGCGGCAAAATGCCGGAAGAACTCAGCGGCATATCCGATCTCCCCTGCGGATTCGGCCAGCGGCTTGCCCATCTCGAGGGTCATCAACAGGGCCAGGTCGTCTTTGCGCTCGATCATCAACTCAAAGGCGCGCAGGAGTATGCCGTGCCGCTGCAGGCCGGTCGTCGTCGCCCAGTCTGCTTGGGCCGCTTCCGCTGCCTCCAAGGCGCGCATGCCGTCGGCGGGGCTGGCGTCGGCGACGGAGCACAGCACCTCTTCTGTAGCGGGGTTGAGCACCTCAAAAGTCGCGCCACCTTCGGCGTCCACGAACTCGCCGGCGATGAACAGTTGATTCGGCGACTGCGCCAGCAGCGAGGCTGCCCGACCGTTGTTGTGACCCATTTTTCCTCCGCGATAAGTTCGTGGTCCGCGCAGGGGGCGGGACCAAGTCAGGGTCATCGTGACCCGTTATCGCCGTCGCCGCAACGTGCCGTGCACCACACCTGAGACCTGGTTCGGCTCCTGGCCCCCTTTTGAGGATCCGCCTATGGTGAGCGACCCAGCCACCACGCTACGAGTTGTGCTGCTCGAGTTCGATGACGTGTTGGACGGCGTTGATGAGGGCGAGGTGGGTGAACGCTTGCGGGAAGTTGCCCAGATGCGCACCGCTTTCGGCGTCGATCTCCTCGGCATACAGGTTAAGAGGGCCGCTGAGCGAGAGCAATTTGGCGCACAGCCGTCGGGCCCGCTCCAATTCTCCGATCTCACACAAGGCGCTGACCAGCCAGAACGAGCAGATGGTGAAAGTGCCTTCCTCGCCCTCGAAACCGTCGTCGGTCTCGTCGACCTTGTAGCGCATCACCAGACCGTTGACCGTCAACTCATCGGCGATCGCCAGCACTGTGGCCTTGATCCGCTTATCGTCACCGGGCAGCTATCGCTGCAGGACCGACAAAAACAGGGAGGCG
>JBBSVB010000349.1:0-2990 GCA_038233875.1 Actinomycetales bacterium
CGGCGTCGACACCGGCACTCCGATCATTAACCCTGGTGAGTCGGCGATCGTGTGTTTCGGCGCGGTCCGTAGGCAGCCATGGGTCGTCACGGCAGCCGATGGCAGCGAAACCATCGAGCCGCGCTGGATCACTCAACTCGCAGTGTCCTTTGACCACCGCCTTGTCGATGGCGAACTCGGCTCGCGATTCCTTGCCGACATTGCTGCCTTGATGCGCGACCCAGGCCGTGCGCTCGTTTGGGGCTGAGCACCTCTGACTGGTGCCCCAGAATTGAACGGGCGCTATGGCTGACGGCGCGATGACGACAGGCATTCGGGCCGCCGCCCTATTGCTGATGTGATGGCGTTCTTCGTGGGGATGATTGTGGCGTTGCTTCTTCGCCAAGGGCTGGTCTGGGTCTTGGAAACGACGGGAGTGATCGAAGAGAACGTAGCCAGCGATCTTGCGACGATGCCGAAGTGGCTCCTCGTGGCCATTGTGACAATCATGATCATGTCGATCGCGATGTTTTCGTCTACTTCAGGTGGGCCGGTCAACCCGTTGAGCGCGGCGTTCATTCTCATCGTTCGCTGACCCGGGCGGCCGCCCCCAACTACCGCGGTTCAGCGTGCGCCAATAGTCTCGCGCTTCACCCACTCGTCGGTGAGAACCTCTAGCGGTTGGTCGCGAGTCAAGATCACGTCGACCTCTCCGGGGAACGTCGAAGATCGGTCACACACCGGCTCGACGGTGGCTCCCATCGGCGGTCATCCTGCACGCAGACGGCACCTGCCCGCATACGAGATTGGGCGTTTTTCATCCGTTGCAGCTCCCGAGCTCGGTCGAATCTACAGCGACGAGAGGTCAGGCACCCTTGCTCCGGGCAGCGAGCCGATAATCTGGACATATGCGGATATCGCCTCGGGTCAAGGACCGCCTGTTCTCGCTGATCTGTCTTGTCGCGGCTGCCGTGGTGCTGGCCGTCGGGTTCTCGCGGGGCAACCCGAGGGTGGCCCTCGGTGGGGCGGCGATTCTGATCGGGTATGCCGTGCTGCAGTCCGTGGCGACGCGGCTCACCCCGGGGGCTCGTTTGCTCGTCGGGTCGGAGGCGGACGTCCAGGAGCGGTTGGTGCAGTTCAAGGCAACTCGCCTCGCGGGACAAACTGCGGTCGGGATCGCCATCGTGGGGGTCGCCTTGTCGATTATCTGGAATTGGGACGTCGGACTTTGGGTGGCCGGGGCCTGCGGTCTGGTGCTCGCCACGTTCGTCGGTGCGCTCGTCTACTACAGCCGCGTTGCGAAGGCCGCTCGATCAGCCTGACGGCGAACACGTTGCAAGTGCGCCTGGGCAAGGTTATGCAACTAAATCGCGAGAAATCGCATCCGGATACGGGCGTAACGTTGCCCAGGCGGATGAGTCCGCGGAGATTTGGCGCAGCTGCTACTCAGAGGCGGGAGCCCCGACGCAGGCTTCGGTGAACTCTTCCTGCGCAGCCTCGGAATCAGTGGTGTCGATGGCGTCGAAGGTGACCTCGCCCGATTCTTCGTTCTGACCGCCAGCCTGGGCCGCTTGCACCAACTCGATGAACGGCGCGTTGATCCGCTCCAATATGGGGGTCTGGGCTCCGGTGGCCTCAGTGCCGATCGCATCCACGCGACCTACGATCACACCGATCTCGGCGTAGTCCAGGGCGCTCAACGACGACTCGGCCCCGGCGGCGAGGAATTCGCGTGCGTCGGTGGCACGAGCAGCCAGCGGTGCGGCACCCTCGAAGAACGCCTTGCAGGAGGGGTCCGACATGGACGCGGCATCCGGCATACCGGCAGCAGCCTCACCTTCGGCAGGTTCCTCGGTTATCTCTGCTGAATCTGCCGGAGCCTCGGTCATCTCGGCCGATTCCCCAGGCTCTTCGGTCTCGGAGGCAACTTCCGCGGAGGGATCGAGCTCGTCGACCTCGGGAATGCCTTCTTCCTCGTCACCCTCCTCCGCGTCGATAAGCCCAGCGACCGACCCAGGAGGCGTGGGGTCCGAGGTCGTGCAGGCAGCGAGCGAAAAGGTCGCAGCGCACAGCGCGAACGCGGCGGTGGTCTTCTTCATGGCAGGGGTCTCCTTGATCGAGGCGTCTGGGGAGTGAGGTTATCGGGGGTGTCAGGGCGTGATGACGAGCGCGTCGAGCACCAGGGCGGCGATTTCTTCGTCGCCGACCACCTTGTATGACGAATCCTCGGTCGCGCGTCGACCCGCAGCTCGGCGGGTCAGGGCTTCGGTGGACATCATGATCGAGGTGGTCGCGACGTCTTCTTCGGGATGCTCGACCTGATCGGCAGCGTCCTCGGCGGCGGTCTCCTGCGACCCGGAAAACAACGTGTGCCCGACGACCACGCCGTCGCTGCCATGCGCCATACGCACACCGACTCGGGCGGTGACCGGGCCGGTGCTCTCCAAGATCACCGTCTGACCTGCCGGCAGGTCCAGACGACGGGTCAAGATGCGGGGGAAGGCGTCAACGATCCGCGCCACGAAGGTCGACGCGGCGGGGCTGTCCAGGTTGCCGATCCGGCCCAGCGCTTCGCGGATGTCCTGCTCGTGCACCCAAATGTCAATGAGGCGACGCTCCAGAAGGTCCGCGAGCGTGATCTCGCGGTCCATCGGGCCGTGCACGATCGTCTCGACGGTCAGCTCGGGGTTGCCTAGCGAAGCCAGCCGGTTGAACATCAGCGTCTCGAGCTCGTCGACCAGCGCCTCCATGCTCTGGTCCTTGCGGGCTTGCACGCCGTGCTCGAGCCAGGTCGTGAAGGTGCTCTTGAGGTGGCCTTGCTCCAGTAGCTCGACCTCGGGGTAGTCGCCTCCGTCGAAGTACGCCTCCAGCGAGGCCACGTGCGCGACGTGATCTTTGATACTCCACCCGGGGCACACGGTCTCCGCGTCGACCTTGGCATCGGGGCACGAACGGGCCAGATCGATGAAGGAACGCATCGCCTGCCGGTAGGCCTCGACAAGGTCGGTGAG
>JBBSVB010000350.1:0-2987 GCA_038233875.1 Actinomycetales bacterium
CGTTGTCGAAGTTGAGCGGGGGGCCGGCGACCCACTCCTGAAGCTGCCCCAAGCCTATGGAGCCTTTGTCGATGACCTGCCCTCCTTGGTCGATGATCGAGGGCGCAATCCAGGAAAAGATGCCGACCAGCGCGGCCAGGGCTATCAGCAGGGTCGTCGCAGCGGCGAGCGCCGCGGGCCATCCTCTCGCCCGCAAAAATCTTGCCAGGGGCCACAACACGCTGGTGACCAGCAAAGCCATGATGACGGGGAAGACGGCAACCCACGCTTGCGCGACGAGCCACAGCCCGACGACGACAGCCGCGACGATAATTAAGAAGCGGGTCGCCCATACTGCGGTCACCTTCATTGATCGAGCGAGAATGACCCCGCGGTCTATGGGTGCCGAGGGAAGGCTGGTGCTCTCGCTCACTGGGCGGCGCGCTTGCGGGCGGGGGTCAGTTCAATACGCGCCGTGGTGGTGTGACTGGCACCGGGTTTCAACTGGATGGACCGATCACCGATGTTTGCGGTCTCAACACACACCATCTGTGTCCATTCCTCGTCGGCGAAGTCGGACATTGATGCTGCACCGTCGGGGCCAGGGTTCCAGACCACTACATTGCCTGCGCCTTCGCTGGTCACCGTGATGGACCGGTCCAGCGTGGGATCGAGCACCGTGACGGGCTCGCCGCTGTCGTAGATGCGATCAACCTCGCCCGTGATGCGCAGGTCACCAGTCTGGGTTGCCGTGGTCTTGTTGACTTTGTCGAAGTAGGGGGCCGCGTCTAAGCCGCGCAGCGAGACGTCGCGGACGTCGCCCACGTGCAGATACGTATGCAGCGCGATCTCGTAGGACATCGACGCGTCACCACTGTTCACGACTGTGTGTGCCACCACCAACGAGCGGCCGGTGACACTCACGTCGAGGGTGGACTCGCACTGCGCTGCCAGCACGTCGTCGCTCTGTCGAGGGGAGCTCGTGGTCAAGCCCCACCTAGCCGAGGATTCACTGTGATCGAGCAGCGTCCAGGTGGCGGTACGTGCCACCCCGTGGCTGGGACGACGGTCTCCCGATGGTCCGTTCGCAAACCAAGGCCAACACACGGGGATGCCCCCACGAATGGAGACGTCGGCGGCATAACTCGATCGGCGACTCACCCATACGACAGGAACGTCATCGACAACCCATTGCGCGACGTGGGCTCCGTGGTCGTATGCGGTGGCGGCACTGTCCGGTTGCCCGAGACGTCGCGGGGTGAATGCACTCATGGATACAGCCTAAGCCAGCCTCAGGATCGTCTCGGCTCAGGCGTGACCGGAGGCCACGGCCCGCCAGCATGTCGCCTCTACATTGTTGCGCAAATGAACTAACAAGACGATTTCTCTACTTTTCTTCAATGGCCCGCTGGCGATAGACCCAATCCGCAGGTTAGGGATAGTCCTGGGCCATAGTGGTGCACGAGTCTAGAGTTCCGCAGGGGAAACCCAGTGGGAAGTTGCACCTTGGGCATCGACGAACGCAAAGAGGGCCCGACGTCGCCAGGGCGCGGTCGTTGACGTGCCGTGCGCCAAAGCTTTGTCGTTCCGCGGTTTTGGTGTCGACGAGCACCCAGCCGTCGTCGCCGCAGCGGGGGAGCAGATCGGACTGCTGCTCCGGTCCGGCCAGTTCAACCTGAGTCTGACGTTTCATCTGGAGTGGTGTGATTCGACTACTCGATGCTGTCTGACTGCGCCCAGTCGCAGATTCCAACGCTAGGTTAACGCGGGGGAGACTCGCAGAACTGGACTACGCGCGACCAGAGCAACTCGGCGGCCTGCGCGTCGAACTCTTTGCGGAGTGAGGGGTCGGTGAACAGGTGCCCGGCGCCTGGATAGTCGAAGATCTCCATAGACGCTCCGGCCGTTTTTCGCCATGGCAGCGACGGCGTCGATGTCGCCTTGATCACGGAACGGATCGTCGACTGTGTAGTGGATCTGCGCGGGCACCGCATTTGGCCAGGCTTCAACGCCGATCATGGCCAAGTCGAGCGCCCCAGAGAGCATGAGGACACCACTCACCGGTCGCCTCGTGGCCACGAACTCAGCCATTCCACCGCCGCTGGAGAATCCTGCAGCGATGAATCCGTCAGGCATGCCCGAAACGGCTTCCTCGGCAATTTCCATCAACCTGGGGAAGCCGATCAATTCTACGAAATCGCCGGCCGCTACATAGTCGTCGAAGACGCGCCCTTCGTACTGATCCACAACTATGACGTCGTGGCCCTCGGCACGGAGGCGATCAGCGGCTTCGCTGATGCCGGGACGCACGCCAAGGACAGAGTGAAACAACGCGATGCTGGTCATACAAACAGTGTGCCCCTCGACACCGACAACCCTAGATAGAAAGCGGCTCACGGGAGTCTGTGGGTGCACTCGCGTGAGACCGGCGGCACCAATTGTTGCTCCATCACCAATGAGACGACAAGCGGCGAGGCCCAGGGGAGTGACGCCCATCCTCGCTCAACGATCCACTCTCGCGTTGGCCCGTAGCCCCCCGAGGCGACCGTCAGCACGATGGCTAGCCCGGTCGCGTCCTCTATGGCATGCCCAGAGCCATAGGCGAGACCTCGGCATACGAAGGAAGCTGCGAATGCTTCTTCATCGCAAGCACAGCTATTGCAACAAGGTGGACCATCGCCAACACCACGCCGGTGAAGGCCAACCCACGGCGATGACTTTCCAGCCATTCATGAGCCGGACCGCTTTCGTGGTCCGCACACTCAGGCAACGGAGCCTATGTGCGTAACGCCGATAAGCACAATTATGTAAAGTCATCCTCTTCTGAGCCCTACGGTCGCTCCGCCGATCACGCCCGCGAGAGCGAGTCCATTTAGGGGTCCAGCAAACCGGCTCATCGAACTTAACCGGGCATCTCAGTGGTAATGGCTGTAGCGACCCGCCGGTGTTGGCGGCTGCAGGCCCATCGTATGCGTCGGCTTTGGTTGGTGGTGTTGCGGAAGCCGAAG
>JBBSVB010000351.1:0-2986 GCA_038233875.1 Actinomycetales bacterium
AGTGTCAATGCAGGTCAGGGCAGTGGCGCGGAGATTCCCGCCACCTCCACTTTCGTGGTCACGTCACACTACTCAACTCAAGAGCGAGTTCAACGACAAAGCCCGGCCCCCTTGACGGGATGCCGGGCTTTGTTGCGGAGGTATGCAGTCAGGTGGCGACTCTGTCGCTGGTGACGCTTGGGTCGACAATCACCGCGGGCCGCCGCGACCGTCGTTCGTTGAGCGCCAAACCGGTGATGCTGGCCACTACGATTGCCAGCCCGACCCAGCGGCTCGTGGTGAGAGTCGCATCGAGCATCGTGACGCCTACGACGGCGGCGGTCACCGGGAACATCAACTCTGCCAGAGTCGCCCGTGATGCGGCCGTGCGCTGCAAGCCGACGTAGTACAAGGCCAATGCCAAGAGCCCTGGGATAAGCGCCAGCGCGATCAGCGACGGTGCCTTCTCGACGGGCATCGTCCACTGAGCCCCCACGACAGCCACAATGATCGCCGCAGATGGCAGTCCGAAGACGAAGCGCAGCACCAACGTGTCGCGTGCCCCCAAATCGGTGCCCACCAGGCGACCAAGCACCGTCCCGCCAGCCCATAGCGCGGCTGCCCCTAACGCCAATGCTGCGGCCTGGGCATCCGCGATGGCAATCGAGAACGGATCCGCGAAACTCAGCATCCATGCACCGATCAACGCGGGAACGGCAAACCAGGCGAAGCGAGGTCGGAGCCGCTCACCCAGTAAGGCTGCCGCCAAGGCAATAGCCACCAGCGGTTGGAGTTTTTGCAACACCTGGGGCGTGATCGAGTCGCCGTAGGCGAAGGCGGCGGTAAAAAGGGTCGTCGCAAGCGCCGAGGAGCCCGCACCGATGATGACGGCCGCGGCTCGCACCCGAGCTGGAGCCTCCGCCCAACGACGCAGCGCGGACAGCGCCCAGGGTGAGAGCACTGCCACGATGATGACGTGCTCGTACAACACAATGGTCGATGCGTCGACGGCCCCGGCTAGAGGCTCGCGCAGCAAGGCAGAGGAGCCCCACAGTGATGCGGCGATCGCGACTAACCAGGTGCGGTCACGCGTCATACGGTGCTGCGATCGCCACCTGATGTGGCCTCGGCCTGCTCCTGCTCGGCAACCTTGGCGCGGACGTCGTCCATATCCAAACCCTTGACCTGGGTCAGCAGGGACTCCAAGGCCGGTGCAGGCAGCGCGCCTGGCTGCGCAAACACGAGGATGCCCTCACGGAAGGCCATGATCGTCGGGATGGACGTAATGGCGGCGTTCGCAGCCAAGCCCTGCTGGGCTTCAGTGTCGATCTTGCCAAACACCACGTCGGCGTGCTTCTCGGATGCCTCTTCGAAGATGGGCCCGAATTGCTTGCACGGGCCACACCACTCCGCCCGCCAGTCAACGAGCACGATGTTGTGCTCGTCCAAGGTGGCGTCGAAGGTCTCTTCCGTCAGTTCGATAGTGCTCATGCAGGGTGAACCCACGATGGCTCGTTGCGATTCCCCCATTGCCGCGCATCATGGGCCACAATGTTGCGATGAGCCCGGTTCCTTCTGTGTCCAACTCCATTACCGTTCGCATCGATCTGCCGGCGCGAGTCACTGCCGTCAGCGAGACGACAAGAGCGGTCGAGCTCGCGGGTGGATTGGTCACCGCAGTGGATATCACCGAGTCGGGCCCGCAACGGCTCCAAGCAGACTTCACCATCGCCACCTCCGGTACAGAGCATGCGGAAAGTGTCGTCGAGGCCATCCGCGAGGTTGAAGGGGTCGAGGTCGGCAACGTCAGCGACCGTGTCTTCCTGGTCCACTTGGGCGGCAAACTGAGCGTCGAGTCGAAGCTTCCGATCCGCAACCGTGACGACCTCTCGCTGGTCTACACCCCCGGTGTGGCCAAGGTGTGCATGGCGATTTACAACAAGCCCGAAGACGCTCGCCGGTTGACAATCAAGCGCAACACCGTGGCCGTTGTCACCGACGGAACGGCCGTTCTGGGTCTGGGTAACATTGGGCCCTTAGCCGCCCTGCCGGTCATGGAGGGCAAGGCCGCATTGTTCAAGAAGTTTGCCGGCATTGACGCCTTTCCGATCTGCCTTGACACCACCGACACCGAAGAGATCATCCGGACGGTCAAGGCTATCTCGCCCGGATTCGCGGGCATCAACCTCGAAGACATCTCCGCGCCGCGCTGCTTCGAGATCGAGCGCAGACTGCGCGATGAGTTGGATATTCCGGTCTTTCACGACGATCAACACGGCACGGCGATCGTCTGCCTCGCGGCCCTGAGCAACGCACTGCGAGTGGTCAAGAAAGACATTGGCGACGTGCGCATCATCATGTCCGGGGCGGGCGCCGCAGGCACGGCGATCATCCGTCTGCTGCTCCAAGCTGGCGCAGGCAACGTTGTGGTCGCCGACGTGCACGGACTGGTCCACCCCGACCGTCCGGACATCCACGACGGCGACGACGAAAATCTGCAGTGGATCGCCCATCACACCAACTCCGCCAAGATAACCGGCACCCTTAAAGAGGCCATGGCCGGTGCCGATGTGTTCATCGGGGTCTCGGCGGGCAACATCTTGACCGGAGACGACATTGCCACGATGAACAAGGACTCAATCGTCTTCGCGATGGCCAATCCGGTGCCCGAAGTCGATCCGGCCGAGGCTGGCCAATACGCCACCGTCGTGGCTACCGGACGCAGCGACTTTCCCAATCAAATCAACAACGTGCTCGTCTTCCCAGGCGTCTTCCGTGGCCTGATCGACGCCGCAACCGATGAGGTCACCGACGACATGCTGCTCGCCGCTGCTGTGGCGCTCGGGAATGTGGTTGGCGATGACGAGCGCAACCCGACATACATCATCCCCAGCGTCTTCAACCCGAAGGCGACCAAGGCCGTGGCCGAGGCTGTGGAGGCCGCCGCGCGCAAACGTGCCCAAGACAAAACCTAACTGGGGCTGGGGGCGCGGCCTGGGGCTGGTGG
>JBBSVB010000352.1:0-2982 GCA_038233875.1 Actinomycetales bacterium
AGGCCATCGGGGATCGGCCCGTGCGCTTGCACCCACGCCCAGCGATGAGCACGCCACTGTCGCGTGCCATCCCAGAACTGCCCATAGCCAGACGTCACCCGGTTGAGCGAGCCCTGCCAGACCCAACAACCGGACCCGCTGTCGATCTGGTACTTCGCGTCGAACCTCTCCTGCAGCGACGCAGTGCGAGAGAGGACGATCGGGGTCTTACGCTCACCAGGAACTCGTGTATCTACTCTCTTGCGCCACTGCGCCCGGTTGATCCGGACGCGACACTCAGGGCAGAGTTTGCGGCCCTCCTCTACCTCGACCCCGCAATGCGGGCATCGTTGCGGACCCCTCAGAGTGAGGAGCCTCAAATGGGCACTGTGCGGATCGGGGATACCCAAGAGCCGGGCGGCGATGGGTAGGTAGACCACGTCGATCGTGGACTCGCGCAGACCCTCTGCTCGGAGAAACGCTCGGTATGCGAGCAGATCAACAGCAGTCTCCCGAGTCGACGCCGTTTCCGTCCACACGAGGAAGCGATCAGATGCGGTCCGGTACGTAGCCGCCGTTCTGGCCGGTCTGCCTGCAAGGAGAGCCGCTTGGGCCTCACGTAAGTCACTCATGCGGGTCACCTCCATCGAGATTTCCACGCTGGGTAGAGAGAGGACGCCAGAACGGGGGGCGTGGCGAGAGTGGGCATGGATTTTATTCGGGCGACGCCAGGGCCCGGGGCGGCGACGCGGGCCGGAGCGGGCGGTGGTCCCGGCCTCTTCGGTCCGGGCGTGGGCGCCTCAAAGAACCGCGACGGGCCGAGGCGACCGGAGGAACACGATAGCCCCGACTCGCGAGGGGCGAGGGCCGGGGCTGATCTGTGGGTACAGGTGTGCTGCTGTCATTCACTATAACAGTTGAACTACACCGCTGGCATTCACCTGACCGGGACGTTGCGGCGTGCCGCCTGATCGCGCCGGAGTCCACGGGCCGGCCTGGCCTGCGGGGGCCCGCACGTCGGAGGTACGGCCGGCGGCGGAGAAGGGTCGGGTCGCTTGATCGTGAGGCCGGTCGGGCCGAGGAGGCGAGGACCCAGAGTCCTCCATGTTGCCGTGGTCTCAGGCACGGACGTTGCCGCTGCTGTCTCGAGGTCTCGCTTCAGCAACGTCATTCGGTGCGGGAGGTGACGCTGTCGGGGGATCTCGACAGCCACCTCCAGAGGCTGGTGCACGATGAGCAGGTGCCGACCGTAGAAGAGGGGCATGTCGGCAGCGGGCATCGGCGACTCGTCATAGATCGTCATCGTCAACTGCGCGAGTCCGTCAAGCCTGCTAGCCGCGGTGTGAGCAGCACGCTCAAGGAGAAGCGCACCTATCATCAAGGTGTACCGGGAGTAGCTGCCCGGTGGAGGAACCTCCAGGTCGATCTGGCCGCCGCCGGCGTGCGTGCCTGCTGATGCGACAGCGTTGGTCTGGTAGGTGATCCGCCATTCTCCCAACAGGTCGCTACGACGGGGCGACAGGTACAAGCGGCCTGCCCAACCGTCGGCCGGGAGCCTGCCCCGACCGCTTGCCGACCCTGGTGAGTCGTATCCGTAGTACTCGCCGTCCAGCTCGGTCGGCTCATGCGACCCGTCAGCCGCCCACGTCGCAGAGTCGGCCGACCCCTCCCAGTCGTCGACCACGTCGTCGAGCTCGGCGAGGAAGTCTTCGACGTCGGCGCGGCTCACGGCTCCACCTGCTCGGTCATGGCCATGCCCCCGGTGATCTCGAGCCGCTGGATCTGCGAGCTGAACCCGATGCGGACCACGACCTTGTCGTCGCCCGCCAGGCCCATCCGCATCGCGTGCTGCACGAACCGGCCGACCTCGTCGAGCGTCATCCCCGCCTTCTTGTCCTCAGCGTCCTGGCTGATGCCCATGCTCATGCCCTTGCCCCGATCTGCAGCATGGCAGGAACGCACCCGGTGGCGTAGGCCTGGGCGATGGCTGGCGTCACGTGCTGGGCCACTGTGCGGCCATCTGGTAGCACCATGTGCATGGCGAACTCCTCCTCGAACGTCACGATGCCCGCCTCAACCGCCTCGAGCTTCGCTTTGATCACCAAGGCCAGCGCACGCCACCGCTGCTTCACCCCCTGCTCGTAGGCCTTCTCCGCCTCGGCAGGAGTGCGTCGGGTGCCCCTGGCCGGGGTGTGGGTGAAGTCCCTGGCGGCTCGGTCCGGTAGTGGCAACTCAAACTTGATCTGCCGCGCGTTCACCGAGAAGCCGACCATAGCCCGGCCCGCTTGCCATCCGTAGGCGAACGAGGTAGCCCCATAGCGTTGCAGGATCCGCTCGATCTCATCCCTGGAACGGGCCGACGACACGTCGGTACCGGCTGCGTAGGTAGGGGTCATGGTGTTGTCCTTCCGGGTGTGTTGGCGTGGTGCTGGACTTGCTCGAGGTCCCACAGGGCGACGGTGCGACGGCCTCGGCGGACGAGCCTGTGGGCGCGCAGACCGCGTCGGCCGGCCCACATTCGGAACGCCGCCGGAGTCTTCCCGATGGCGTGGGCTGCGGTCTCGGTGTCGACCTCTACGACGTCGACGGCCGGTGGTGTGCTCATGAGTTCACCACCGGCTTGTGCCAGGTGTCGGTGAGGCACTCGCAGACGGTCTCGAAGCACTCAGGGCACGAGACGGTCGGCGCGTCCGGCTCGGGAGCCCGGTAGCCGTGCATGCCGTCCATGCACTCGTCGTGGGCGGGCTTGGCGTTGCGGTCGAACCGCACCGCGTCGCCCGGGACGATGGGCGCCCAGCAGTAGGCGCACCTGCCTACGTAGTTCGCTGTGTAACGGTTCCTGGTCATGCGGCCGCGTCTCCGAGGATCACGAGGCCGAGGTGGCGAAGCGCGTCGAGGGACCACACGTGCCGCCGGCCTTCCTCATCGCGGCACGACGGGCGCGCGCAGAACAGCTCGCCCGTGTCGGGGTTCTGGTGAATGCCCTTGGCGTGGCAGTAGGGG
>JBBSVB010000353.1:0-2976 GCA_038233875.1 Actinomycetales bacterium
CACGAAGCCGAACGTGCTGCATCCAGCAACGATCAAGGCCTTGGAGGATCTCGACCCACAACAGATAGTCATTCTGGGCGGGGACGCGGCGGTAACTCCCGCCGTGGAGACCGCGTTGAGCAGGCACGGAAAGGTTGAACGCATCGGCGGTGCGGACCGCTACGACACCGCTTCCCGGGTCGCGAAGTTGTACCCCAGGAACGCTCCGGTGGTGTACGTGGCTAGCGGTGCGGACGGGAAGTTCGCCGACGCGCTCAGCGGCGGCGCCTTGGCTGGCTCACAAGGAGCTCCGGTGGTGTTGGTGCGTCCCGATCGCGTCGATGAGTTCACCCAGGCCGCGCTGGATCATCTCAATGCCGATGAAGTCATCGTGCTGGGCGGCGAAAAGACGATCTCACCCTCGCTGTTTGACGCCTTGGGAGCGGACCGTCGTCTAGCGGGACCGACTCGCTACGGCACCTCGGTGGCCATCTCAGAAGAATTCGCGGCGCCTGTCGACGGCACCTTAGTGGCCTCCGGAACAGCGTGGCCCGATGCTCTCGCCGGCTCCGCTCTGGCAGGATTGTTGGACCAGCCCCTGTTGCTGAGCAAAACTAATGACGTGCCGGACAATGTTATGGAGCGACTCGACATCCTCTCTCCAGGCAAGGTCGGGGTGCTCGGTGGAAAGATGACGCTGACGCAGGCCGTCGAAGATGAGCTGAATGCTTCCTATCCCGAGTGGTCGCGTTAACGAGTCGTGGCCGAATGATCTTGCCCTAGCCATAATGACGGGAGGCAATCATGAGGAATACGAGATGGCACGCAGCGCTGCTTATCGCGACGACCGCACTGCTGGTCTCGTGCGCGGGCACGTCCAGCGAGCCCGGGGCTGACCCGGTGACGTCGTCCGATTCCGCCGGCCGCACGTCGTCCGAGCCCACCGACACCGACGGTCCAGCCGACACCGACGATGACACGGCCACCTCGACCGGTCCGGACCAACGGACCAGCCAGCCCGGTGTGGCAGCCGCGATGGCGGACCTCGCCACGCGAAACAAGGTCGATCTCCACGACGTGACGATCACGGAACTCACTGCTGTGACGTGGCGTGACGGCTCACTCGGGTGCCCACAGCCGGGTATGCAGTACAGCCAGGCGCTGGTGCCGGGACAGCAGCTCATCTTGTCGCTGGCCAGTGATCCGACGCAGTCCTTTGCCTACCACGCGGGAGCACGGGGCACGTTTAGTTTCTGCGAGTCTCCGCAACCTCCGGTCGAGGGCGCACCCGGCTCGACCTAGCCCTTCGCTGGCTCGCCTGCTGTCTCCCTTGCTAGCTGACCATCGGGCGGCAGCACGGCCAGTCCATAGGGGTCAATCGTCAGGTCGACCTGATCACCAACGCGAAGGCGGAGGGACGCCGAGGTCGGGACCGTCGCACTCAGCGTTCCTACCCCGTTGATGTCCACCTCAGCGCTGACCGCGTCACTGAGGGCATGCAGGGCCGCCACTCGACCACGCAACCCCCGCCCATCGTCCTGCGAGCTCGGCTCCACGATCTGCAACGCGGAGCGTCGGATCGCCAAGCCTGCTGATCCATTCGTGCGATCCACCCCACTCATGCCGCTGGTTTTGCTGTGCCCGCCGTACCCATCGTGACCCGCAGGCACCGCGGCAAGGACCCGATCAGCCGCCTCCCCCTGCAGCACGGCGCTGTATCCCAAGAACCGAGCCATCTGCGCCGAAACCGGCGAGCGCCATACCTGTGCGGTGGGCCCTTGTTGCACCACAGCACCACGCGACATCACGGCCACGTCGTCGGCTAGGGCGAATGCCTCATCGTGATCGTGCGTCACCAGCACCGCAGTCGTGCCGGTCTGAGCCAAGATCCTCGACAGGTCTGCCGTCAGGCGTTCGCGCAACTCGCGGTCCAACGCAGAGAGCGGCTCATCAAGGAGCAGCAGTTTGGGCTTGGCGGCCAGGGCCCGCGCCAACGCAACGCGCTGCTGCTCGCCTCCGGACAGGCTGGCGGTCGCTCGCTCGCCAGCATCGGGCAGGCCCACCAGGGTGAGCAACTCACGCACGTGCGTCGCCACGGTGGCGGCCGGGGTCGAGCGCAGCCGCAGCGCATAGCCCACGTTGGCCGCCACACTTTGCTGTGGAAAGAGCTGACCGTCTTGGAACATCAACGCAAAACCCCGCCGGTGAGTCGGCACCGACGCTAGGTCTTGACCGTCGAAAGACACGGCGCCTGCGTGCGGCTCCACCAACCCGGCAATCGCACGCAACAACGTCGATTTTCCGCACCCCGAGGGCCCAAGAATCGCCAGCACCCGACCGGTGGGCAACTCGACCGTGACGTCATCGACCGCTGTAAAGTCACCGAACTTCACGGTGAGTCCGTGCACATTCAACATCTCAGACCGCCCCTATGTCGTTGCGTCGCAGACGTTCCACGACGGCGATGATGCTCGTGGTCAACACGGCCAGCACCACACTTGCGGCCAAGGCCATCCCGGCGTTGTTTGCTCCCGGTGAGCTCAGAAGGTCGTAGATCAGCACCGGCACCGTGGGTCGTTCGGGTCGGGCCAGGAAACTGGTGGCCCCGAATTCTCCCAACGACACCGCGAAGGCGAACCCTGCGGCGGCCATGATCGGTCGTCGCAGCACCGGGGCCTCGACCGTCCAGGCCGCACGGAACGGCCCCGCCCCGAGCGTGGCCGCGGCCTGACCGAGTCGTTGATCAACGCCTCGCAGCGCCGGGGTCACGATCCGCACCACCAGCGGCAGGGCCACCATGGCCTGGGCGATCGGCACCAGGATCGGCGAGCTGCGCAAATCCAGCGGAGGAGAGTCCAGGGTGATCAAGAAGCCGAAGCCGATCGTCACCGCAGACACCCCCAGCGGCAGCATGAACACCGCATCGACCCCCGCGAGTGCCCGGCGCTCGGCCCGTTTGTGCGGGCGCCGGGTCACCACAATCGAGACGATGATGCC
>JBBSVB010000354.1:0-2959 GCA_038233875.1 Actinomycetales bacterium
ACTGCCAGAACATCGACCTCACACGCCTTTAAGCGCGCAGCCACCGCCTTGCCGATCCCCCCGTAACCGAAGATGAGCGCGGTCCTATCGGCCAAGGATCGACGTGACCGAGGTGTCGGCCACTGCCCAGCGGCCTGGCTTCGTACGAACTCGGGGATATCCCGCTGAGAGGCAAGGATCAGCGCCAGTGCCAACTCGGCAGTCGCGGTGTCGTGGACCCCGACCGCATTGGCCAAATCAACCCCAGGGGGAAGGAACCGCAGCGCGTGCTCATGACCGGCCGAGCCGAGCTGGAGGGCACGCAGCCGCGGCAACTCAGCAAGCCGTGTGATCCAGGGTGCGTTCCACGCTGGCACCACCACGACCTCGATCGCTTCTTGTTGCTCGGGGGGCTCGTCGAGGTCCCAGCCGAAGATCTGCATACCGTCGATATCACCCACGGCATCGCGCAACGAACGAGGAACGGTGGCGACACTCATGAGCCCACGCTATCCGTCCGGTTTGGCCGTAGCGCGGTCAACCGTGACCCTGGAACGATGACGCGATACCGAGTCACCCGTATGTGCAGGGCGACGACTGCGGGTGTTGCTGCCCTGAGCGTGTGCGCCATCTCGGCATGTTCGGGCTCCAGCGAGCCTTCGCCGGCTCCAGCACCAGCCGATGCGGCCGCCTCAGGCGACCCTGGCTCACCGTCGGTCACGACGCTCGCCGCAGATTTCGATGTGCCGTGGGGCCTCGCCGTGCTGGATAACGGCGACGCCTTGGTAGGCGAGCGCGACAGCGCCAAGGTGTGGCGAGTCCCGGCCGACGCAGAGCCGGAGCTCGTGACCACGGTGCCGGGCGTGGAGCCCGGCGGGGAGGGTGGCTTGCTCGGGATCGCGGTCCCCTCCGGTGGCGACGGAACACAGTTCTACGCGTACATCACCGCAGGCTCGGACAATCGGGTGATCGATGTCGACACCACCGGGGCGACCGCCGGACAGGGGCCGCGGGTGCGGACGGTGCTGGACGGCATACCCAAAGCGGGAAATCACAACGGTGGGCGGATTGCCTTCGGCCCCGACGACTATCTCTACGTGACGACCGGGGACGCTTCGGAAGGTGCCAGCGCGCAAGACCCGGACTCTCTCGGCGGCAAAATCTTGCGAATCACCCTCGACGGTGAGCCTGCCCCAGGCAATCCGGACGCCGACTCACCGGTGTGGTCCATGGGGCACCGCAACGTCCAAGGGCTGGACTGGGACGCCGACGGCCGCCTCTGGGCCAGCGAGTTCGGACAAAACGACCTAGACGAGGTCAACCTCATCGAGGCTGGCGGAAACTACGGGTGGCCAGCCTGTGAGGGCCCCTGCGATCGGCCTGAGTTCGTCGACCCGGCCGTGACCTGGCCGACCTCCGATGCTTCACCCTCGGGTCTGACCGTCGGTCCCGACGGCGCCCTTTACATGGCTGCGTTGCGCGGTCAGTCGCTGTGGCGTATCCCGCTGGATGGGGCAACGCCGGGCACTCCCGAGCGGTTACTTGAAGGCGAGTACGGACGCCTTCGCAGCGTGGTGAACGGTCCGGATGACGCGCTCTGGGTGCTGACCAACAACACCTCGCGCGGCGATGCTGAGGCCGGCGACGACCGGCTGCTCTCACTCACGCTGCCCTGACCGAGGTGGCAATGGGGCATCTTCGACACCTCGGACGGCACACCTCAACTCACGTGATCTCGATCGGGGTGCCGAGAGGTAGAAGGGCGGCCAACTTGGTGATCGCAGGGTTGGACATCCGGATGCAGCCGTGGCTGACTGCGCGGCCGAGGCTGTCGTCGTCCTCGGTGCCGTGCAAGCCGATCTGTCCCGGGCCACCACCGAAGCTGGTGAGTTCTTCGGAGAAGGCGGAAATCCCGTAGGCGAACGGACCGTACCCCTCGTTGGTCGGCGTGATCAGTTCGGTCAAATAGAACGTGCCCGTAGGCGTGGGGGTGCCCCCAGTGCCGGTGGCGACTGAGAAACTCTCAATGAGATCGTCTGCGCGGTAGAGCTCCAACGTCTTGTTTTCCGTCGAGACCTTGAGCGAGTAGGTGACCTCGGTCAAGGAAACCTCGTCGGCGGAAACCCAAGCGGTCCGGCCGTTGGGACGGACGGGCAGCTGCACCTCCACCCAGTCCTTCTTCGTCGAGACGACCATGAACGTGAGCGGCACACCAGTGGACGTCGGGTTCTCAAAACTCTCGACGACTTTTCCTTCGGGTTTAGTGTGCACCGCGACCGTGGCCTCGTTGCCGGTGGCCACGAGCGAGCCGGTCGGCTGCTCTGGTGCCCCCATGGTGGTCCTAGCACGGTCGGGACGAGGGCTGGTTGATCCAGCCGAATCGACCGAGCCTGCATCGGCGTCCGCCGAGGAAGTCGAGCCAGCCGAATCGACCGAGCCCGCAGCGGCGCTCGCCGAAGAGGTCGAGCCCTGCGATTCACTCTGCGAACTACAACCCGCGCCAAAGAGCAGGACCACTGCGCAGACGAAAGCATGCGCCGTTCGGTGCAGATACATCAGACCTCCAAGATGACACGGGTATGCCGTGACCGGGGAGAAAAACGACCTCCCCGGCCACGGCGTTCAGTTTGTTGCGCGTCAGCCGGTGTAGCGGGCCACGCTCGGAACCGCCCGAGCTGGGCTCGCCGGCGTGTACGAGGACCGTGGGGTCGCCCGGGGGATGTGGCTGGACCGGGGGGTCTGAGTCGTCCCTGGGGTGTAGTTGGCCCCCGGAGTGACGGTCGTGCCCGGCGTAGCACCTGCCCCCGTGGTGATCTCGATAACGACCGAACTGCCCTCCACGAGGATTGTGTCGCCCTCGATGACGACCGTGGTGTCGGTGGCATCGGCGCAGGCCAGTACGACCGCTTCGAGGTCTGCGTCGAAACGCGAGTCGTCTGCCTCGAGGTTCAGTGCCACTTCGATGTCGGCGATGTCCGCG
>JBBSVB010000355.1:0-2956 GCA_038233875.1 Actinomycetales bacterium
AACCACACCCGTGACCTCGCAACGCGTCTATGAACTGCTTCGACACAGCCATAATCACCGAGGTCACGGGCCCACACGCTCAAGCGGCAAGTCCGGGCGTGCCCGGCTAAGTTCGAAGAGCCGGTTTACGTGGTACGTGACATCTGCGATTATCGATACAGACGTGTGATTTCGACTTTGCCTGCGTGGCAGATGATTCGACGAGTGAACGATAATTGAATGTTAAATCGAGGGTAAAGATTTCGCAATTACTTTATCTATTTGGGGATTCTGAGTTATTATTCTTGGAGACTACTACCGACGACAAAAATAGGACGCCGTGCCTCCATTCACTACTCCGGGCCTCGACTATTTTGAACACGTCGAGACCACATCCGCATCGCCGCAGGCTCTGTGGGCGTGGTGGGTGGACGTGCCGACGTGGGGCGACTGGTCGGGGTGGTCGCGAGGATCCTCGGTTCAAGGCCTCTTTGCACTGGGGAGTCAAGGTGTCGTTGTTGATCGCTTTGGCCGAAAGGCTCCTTTTTCGGTTACCCATTTGGACCGTTTCCGCTCAATGGAAATCGCAGCGAGTTTACCTGGGGCTACTTTAGTCGTGCGCCGCGAGATTGTCGGGCACACCGAAGGAGTGACGACCTTTTGTCACTCGGCATGGTTAGAAGGCCCAGCTGCCCGCCTATGGAGACGTCCACTCAGACAACGCTTTAGTAGCGAAGCAGAGTCGAATATGCGTCGGTTGGCCTACCTTGCCGACGACAGCGGCATCAACGGACGCGACCGGGAGCGCTTGGGCCACATCTGAGGGCGGTCACTATCGAGTCAGGATCTCGCCGCTGCGCGAACTCACTCGAGACCAGGCACCGTGGGCGCGCACCAGTGAGCGTCCCCCAGGGGTGGCAAACCCCAGCGCGTATGCCGCGAGGCCCGCACCCGCTTGAATCCCTGGGTAGACACCAGCCTTCGGTTGCGACGCCGCATCTGGGCGATCGCCCGGTTCAGGTTGGATCGGCACCAGAGCACCCCACACCCGCGAGCGCAGGCTTGCGACGGCCGCCGCTCCAGCCCCGCTAGGTGTCCCCTGAGCGACCTGTTCGATACCAGCGCGGCCGGCCTCAAGCAACGCGTCGTCTGCGACGGAGCCCACCTGCACCCAGCCTGCGCGCGGTGGGGTGATTGCGCTCCACGGCGCATCGATCGTCATCGGCGGAAGCGCCAGCGTCGCGCTCACATCGCCGGTGGCGGCCCGACGTGCCAGCCGATCCGAGATCGCACCCAGCGGCACCGTTACGTCGACATTGTGCTCTTCGTGCAATGCCATGACTCGCAAACCCAGGACTAGTCCCGAGCCCAGCATCCCCTGACCGGGCAGCACCTGGACCCACGCCGCAAGCACCTGTCCGCGCGCCTGAAGGCGGATGCCTCCGTCGGGGTCCAGGGTCTTGGCACGCGCGACGAAGGTCCCTAAATCTTGCAGAGCCTCAACATCGTCAAAGACCAGCTGGGCAGATGCGTTGGCCGCTGCTGGGCGCTCGCTCATCCGCGCCTGCGGTGGCTGCGTAGAGCGGGCGCGGGCGCTGAGATGGCGACAAGCGCCTCACGTTCGAACTCGTTGAGTCGCCGCGGCTTGCCTGCTTTGAGGTCGTAGGCGACCAGCGTCGTTTCGGCGACCGCGAAGGTGACATCTTCGTCCGGTTGCTTGACGGCATACCCGACGTCGAAAGACGCACCGCTGATCCGGCAGCACCACACACTGATTCGCGCGGGGGCGTAGTTGAAGGTCAACGGCGCGAGATAGTCGATCTCCTGTCGGGCCACCAGGATGCCTTCGTTGAGCAGCGACCGCTCCTGCCCGAACCAGTCACGGAAGGCATAGACCCGAGCATCTTCGAGCAGGCGGAGGAACTCGACGTTGTTGACGTGACCGTAGGCGTCCATGTCCGACCACCGAATCTGGATGTCAACGGCGTATGGGGTGGCGGCGTCGCAAGGATCAGGCATGCGGGACATCCTGCCAGGAGTGCACGGCCCGGGTCGCTAGGCTGCGGCTTGTGATGATCGAGGACCCCATTGATGACCTGCTCGACGTGCTCGACCTCACACGCGAGGGCTCGACCACGTTTCACGTGGGGTCGCCGGAGGTAGGCAGTGGCGGACTCGACGATTCCGAAGGCGATGTCTTCGTTGGGCGCAGCCAACCCCAGTCACACGGCCGCGTGTTTGGCGGTCAGGTCTTGGCTCAGTCCGTGATCGCCGCCGGTCGCACCGTCGAAGCCGGCGAAGGCGGGCCGCGGCCCATTCATTCGATGCACGGCTACTTCCTGCGGCCCGGGGACGACAAGCAACCCATCCACTTCCTTGTCGAACGGATGCGCGACGGTCATTCGTTCTCGGCGCGCCGCGTTCATGCCGTGCAGCAGGGCCGCATCCTGCTCTCGATGATTACCTCGTTTCAGGATGAATCGCCGGGCCTGGAGCATCAGAACGACATGCCCCAGGTGACCGGGCCTGACGAGCTGCCGTCAGACGCCGACATCTTGGCCACCATCAAGCACCCAGCAGCGCGGCAACTTGCCCGTCGGGCAGTCGAAATCAAACACGTCGAGGGACCATTGTTTGCGCCCGCACAGGAGCAGGTGGCCGCGCAGCACGTGTGGTTCCGGGTGCCCCGCGCCATGCCTGACGACCCGTTGCTGCACGCCGCAGTCCTGGCCTACTCCTCCGACTTCAGTCTCCTCGAGCCGATATTGCGCAAACACGGCATCGCGTGGCCCGACCCCCGGCTCCGAGCGGCCAGCCTCGATCACGCCATGTGGTTTCACCGCCGACCCCGTGCCGACGACTGGATCCTCTACCGGCAGGCGTCGCCATCGGCTCAAAACGGCCGTGGGCTCGGGCACGGGTTGATGTTTGCTCAAGACGGCACCCTGATGGCCAGCGTCGCTCAGGAGGGCATGGT
>JBBSVB010000356.1:0-2948 GCA_038233875.1 Actinomycetales bacterium
AGATGGAGGCCCACTCCTGGGCCAACTCAGGGTAGGAGGCAGCCATCACGTCGCGGCTCACGGGCAGCAACGTCGGCAGCGAGGGGCCGGTGACTCCTAGTAGGCGCATCGAGCGCACCGCGCGGCGAATGAGGCGCCGCAGCACGTAGCCACGGCCTTCGTTGCTGGGGGTGACGCCGTCGCCGATGAGCATCAGCGCCGAACGCACGTGGTCCGCGACGACCCGGAAGAGCACGTCGTCGCTTTCCACCGACCCGTAGTGCTTGCCGCAGAGGTCTTCGGCGGCCGAGATGACCGGGTAGACCTCGTCGATTTCGTACAGGTTGTCGACGCCCTGGAGCAGGTAGGCCACCCGTTCGAGGCCCATGCCGGTGTCGATGTTCTTGCTCGGAAGCTCCCCCACAACGTCGAAGTCAACCTTCGAGCGCACCGCCGACAACTCTTCTTGCATGAAGACCAGGTTCCAGATTTCCAGGAACCGGTCTTCGTCGACGATGGGCCCCCCGTCGGCCCCGAACTCAGCCCCCCGGTCGATGTAGATCTCGCTACACGGACCCCCGGGCCCAGGAACCCCGGTGTGCCAGTAGTTGTCGGCCAACCCGCGGCGCTGGATGCGCTCCATGGGTAGCCCCGCCACGCGCCGCCAGATCTCGATGGCCTCGTCGTCGCCGTCGAGCACCGTCACCCAGACGGTCCCTGGGTCGAACCCGAGACCACCCTTGCTCTGGTGCGAGGTGATGAACTCCCAGGCGTAGGAGATGGCGTCTTCTTTGAAGTAGTCGCCGAAGGAGAAGTTGCCGTTCATCTGGAAGAAGGTGCCGTGGCGCGTGGTCTTGCCGACCTCTTCGATGTCCAACGTCCGCACACACTTTTGCACCGAGGTGGCGCGCTGCCACGGCGGGGTTTGCTGGCCCGTGAGGTAGGGAATGAAGGGCACCATCCCGGCCACGGTGAACAACAACGTCGGGTCACCACTGATCAAAGAAGCGCTCGGGACGACGGCGTGGCCCTTGCCTTCGAAGAAGGTCAGCCAGCGTCGGCGAATCTCAGCGGTTTGCATATCTCCTCTTCGCAGGCGAAAGCCTGAGTGGTCACAACTCGTTGTTTGTGCGCTCACGGTGGTCCGAGAACCTGAAGCACTCTATCTCTGCAACCGCTTCACATCGCTCAGCCAGGCCCTGGAGTCCCGTGCGAGGCATGGATGACGCCGCGCAGCCAACGCCACCGCGAGACCAGCCGCTCTTCGAATCCGCGGTCCTTCGGCCGATAGTAGTCAGCGTCCGCGAGATCCTCGGGGAGGAACTGCTGCGGACCCACCCCGTCGGCCTCGTCGTGGCTGTAGCGATACCCCGCCCCGTGCCCGAGGGCGCTCGCCCCGGCATACCCGCTGCCCCGCAGATGGGGCGGGACAGCCCCACCTTTTCCGGCCCGAATGTCGGCAATGGCTTCGTTGATCGCGGTGTATGCGGCATTCGACTTGGGGGCCAAGGTGTTGTGCACGACGGCTTGCGCGAGCACGATCCGAGCCTCCGGCATACCGATCTGGGCGACGGCGTGCATGGCCGCGACGGCGCTGTGTAGGGCGGTGGGGTCGGCCATCCCCACGTCTTCGCTGGCGCTGATCACGATGCGGCGCGCGATGAACCGTGGGTCTTCGCCAGCCTCGAGTTGGCGGGCTAAATAGTGCAACGCGGCGTCGACGTCACTGCCGCGCATGGACTTGATAAAGGCACTGGCCACGTCGTAGTGCTGATCACCGGTGCGGTCGTAACGGACGGCGGCGTAGTCCACCGCTTGCTCGGCGTGCTCCAGTGTGATGTGCACTTGGGAAACGTGGCCTAGGGCGTCAGCCTCTTTCGGGCCACCTGCGTCGAGCGGCCTCGCGTCGAGGGCCACTCCGGCACACGCTTCCAAGGTGGTCAGAGCACGCCTCGCGTCGCCGCCGGCGATGGCGACAATGTGATCCCGGGCGGCGTCCGCCAGCGTGAAGGCCCCAGCAAGCCCTCGATCAGCGGCCAAGGCATCGTCAACGAGTAGACCAACGTCGGCGTCCCCCAGCGACTCCAGCCGCACCAGCATCGAGCGCGACAGCAGCGGCGCGATCACGCTGAACGAGGGATTCTCGGTGGTCGCTGCAACCAACACAATGAGGCGATTCTCGACGCCCGGCAGCAGCGCATCCTGTTGAGCCTTGCTGAAGCGGTGAATCTCGTCGAGGAACAACACACTTTGACGTCCATAGAGGGAACGCGCTCGGGTGGCCTGCTCCAGCACCGCCCTCACGTCTTTGACGCCGGCACTGACCGCCGAGAGTTCGACGAAGGTTCGGCCTGCCGCTGTGGCCACGAGGTGCGCCAACGTCGTTTTGCCGGTGCCCGGTGGTCCCCAAAGGATCGCCGACAACGGGCCTGCTGCCCCGTCGTGACCTTCGACGAGCCGACGCAGCGGGCTGCCCGGCCGTAGGACCGAGTCCTGGCCACGGACCTCGTCGAGCGTGCGAGGGCGCATCCGGGCCGCTAACGGCATATGTGCGGCAGGATCAGCACCGTCGGTGCCGCCGGAGAACAGGTCGATGTCGGAATGGTCGGGCACATTTGGCAGGCTAGCCCGGTGACCCCGACTGTGGCGAAGCACCGCCGCCAGCCCGTTCCCGTCCTCCTGCGGCTGGGCCGCAGCACCTCAAGACACCCCTGGCGGTATATCGCAACGTGGGCAGTGCTGATTCTGCTCAGCTTTGCGGCGAGTTTGGGCGTGTTGACGGGGGAGTCGGTGTTTGATCGCCTGACCTCGGGCACGACCGATGCACCGGGCGAAGCCCAGGACGCCAACGACCTGTTGGCGGCTTCTAACGAGGAGTCGGCGACGGTGTTGGTCTCGGTCAGCGGGGCTGACGTCCTCGCCCCCTCGACCACAACGGCGGTCACGCAGGCGGTGTCAGATCTGGCCGC
>JBBSVB010000357.1:0-2904 GCA_038233875.1 Actinomycetales bacterium
CCAACACAGGCCAGAGGAACTGCGTCGTAATCGCGTCACAGATCAGGGACAGCGGCGGCTCGATGTGAGTTGTCACCACGTCCTCGCGGACCAGCCACGCGCCCCAGTGGTTCATGCCACCCACGCCGAGGAGGAGTTCGGGTGGGCAGTCCTGCCCGAGCGCGAGCCGACGGATGGCCTCATCGCGCAGAGCGCGAGCCTCTGTGTCGAGCGCGCCAGCGAACGAGATGAAGCGGAACTTATCGATGCTGTCGTCGGGCACGACCGGCATGATCGGCACGAGCGCGCTCGCGTTGGAGCGGTCCCCGATGGCCGTGGTCATCGCCTCCATCACGGCTTCCACGAAGGGGCTGAGGTTGGAGTCGTCGTCCGGGTTCTGCCCGGCGGCTGCACGGACTGCGCGGTCGGCGCTCTCGGGGATCAAGAACACGCCAGCGCCAGCGAGACGGGAGTCCACCTGCGCCGAGACGTGCATCGTCAGGCCCACGAGTTCCCGCAGCACGGGCAGGGACGAGCGAGTCGGGGAGTCGGCCTGCCACCAGCGACGCGGGTGCGGACGCCAGACGCGGATCAAGACGATGTTGTCGGCTTTGTAGGTCTCCTTCTTGCCCGAGTCTCCCTCGATGCTCACGTCGCCCGACTGATCGAACTTCACCTCGGTCACGGACTTCATCGACCACTCAAGCGAGTCGATGTCGATGTCCCCGATGCCGTCGGTGGGATCGGTGGCTGCGCGACCGACGGGCGTGATGCCGTTGGCCGGGCTCGACGGGGCGGGGTCGGTCGAGCCCTCGTTACGAATCGGAACGCCGACGATGTAGCCGTCGCCCGCGACGAACAGGTTGATGCCCGTGCGCGTGACCATCTGCTGCAGCGCGTGGCCCTGCCCCTCGATGGTGCGGAAGGCTTCGTACGCCGGTCCCTCGGTGAGCGCCTCGATGTCCTCGTTGGAGGAGTCCGGCAGCCGACCTGCGAAGAACCGCGCCTGTCCGAGACGGCCCGCCAGCGTGGTCGCGAGGAAGCGCTGCTCGCCTACGAGGTCGTACATATCCCATGCGTCCTCCTGCCACGCCTCGCTCTTGGCCGACGTACCGAGACGGGCCAACGTCTTGCTCGTGATCCGCTTGCCGGATGCGACGAGAGACGACAGGGGGTGGGGCCGGTTCTGCTCAGTCGTGAATCCCTTGTCCCTGTCAGACGGATCCAGTTCGGTCGTGCTTGCCATCAGGTGCTCCTCAGTCCTCGGTGTCGCCCACGCGGGCGGCGATGTGGCCGGTGGCCCATGCCAACGTCAGGAATCCAGCGGCGTACCTCCACCAGTCTGAGGCATCCCCGGGCCCGCCTGCCAGCGCGAGGGTGAGCGTCACCAGCGCGGCCATGTAGACACTCATGCAGAACGGGCAGCCGAGGCCCTCGAGGTAGCGATGCCACTTGAGCCGACGCGGCGGGATGCTCGCGGGCGGCAGCGGCTTGACGAGAGTCTCGGGGTCGTGTCCGTCAGCGGCCAACTGCTGCCAGCGCAGGAGCAGCCGGTCGTATTCGTCGCGCCCCTTGTCGGTGTGCAGCCAGCGGTCGAGCGGATCCTTGATGAACCAGTTGCCGGGCACGTCGTCGGCCACGATGAAGCGAGTGAGTCGGAGGGCTGCGCCTAGCGCGAGCAGCAGATCGAGCACGAGCAGGAGAGCGGTCATGCCGTCATGGTAGGCCAGACGGCTCTCAGAGGGTAGTACCGACGGGGCGACACTCGACGGCGGTCTGCCAGCCGATGAACGAGGTCACGGGCCATTCCCGCCCGTTGACCTTGGCGATGGGGATAGAGAGCGTGGTCCAGCCCGCACGCTGCAGGAGCGCCACGGTGGACTCCTCAGTGGGGATCCACAGGTGGGCGTCCCCGGGCCAGCGGCTCGCGCCGTTCTCGATGTCGGGCAGCGCCTCGGGGAAGTGACTGCGCGCCCGAGCGGCATCCGGGCCGACGACCATGAGCACGCCGCCCGGCTTGAGCACGCGCTCGATCTCGCTCAGCGCTACGAGGCAGTCGTCCTTCGTCAGATGCTCAAGGACGTGGCCGCAGTAGACCTGCTGTGCGGTGTCGTCCTCGAACGGGAGGTCGCGTATGTCTGCGACCACTGACGGGTCGGTCCCGTCGCCCTCGTGCGCGTCCACGTCCACCCACTCCGGCATCCGGTGTCGAGCAGGGTGGTCGCCGCAGCCGAGGTTGAGTTTCATGCCTGCGAGTCTCGCACGGCTCAGTCCTCCTGCTCAGGCCGCTCGCCGTGGCCATCGAGGAGAACTATCTCGCTCGGCTCTGCAGGGTGCCAGCGGTTGCCTGCGAGGCTCCACTCGACCTTCCCGCAACAGGGCTCCTCGTCCCGACCGGGCTGGTTGCACGAAGCGAACAGTCCGAGGCGACCGTCGAGCAGCAACGTCCCGCAGTCGGTCTCCTCGCCGCAGGCGTAGCCAACGGTCCCGTCGTACCAGATCTGCACCTCGTGCTGGCCTGCGCCGTCGCAGAGGGCGTACTCACGGTAGACCCGTCGAGCCGGGAGGGCTGAGTGCCGGATCATGCCGTCATCCCCTTCATCGAGCGCTGGTGGGCGTCGTGGCGGTAGCCGAGCGAGGCGGGGCCGGACTTGCTGCTGGCGGTCCAGCCGCACTCGCAGGTGAGCCGGTAGGTGAACGCGAACGCGCTGCCCCGACGGGTCGTGGTGTGCCCGACTGCCGAGTGGCCGTTGTCGGCCTTGCGAGAGCGCGTGGTGTGGGTGCGGGTCTCGCCGTCGGCGTAGCCGTTGTAGATCGTCATGGTCTGCTCCTGTGGTCGGTGCTTGGGCTGATGAGGACCAACCTAATCGCGGGCCCTCATCGTGTCAAGTAGGCGCTTGACTCTTTCTCAGACGAGCGCCTTGG
>JBBSVB010000358.1:0-2889 GCA_038233875.1 Actinomycetales bacterium
AGCCAGACCTTGCGGTCCATCGCTTTCGCCAGCGCTTCGGTCACCCGATGCTTGGTGAAGATGTCTTCGGTGTCCGTCCATTTCTGGACGCGATCACGCAGGTCGGGTGCGACGTGATCGATGTAGTCGCTGACCTCGGCCCATGCCTCATCACCGCTGACGATGAGCTTGCTGAAGTCTTCGTTGAAGACGTCGCGAATGACGCGCACCGTCATTTCCGGCTCACCGTGTAGAAGCACCGGGCCGTTGGCCGATTTCGCCTTGGTCTTGGCCTTGGCCTGGATGGACTCCCACATTGCCGTGAGACGCTCCACGTCGGCCCGCAACTCAGCTTCGCTGGCCCCTTCGGCTGCTGTGCGAACGATGACCCCCGCCTCGGCTGGGACCACCTCTTTCAAGATCTTCTTCAACCGAGCCCGCTCGGTGTCGGGGAGTTTGCGCGAAATGCCCGTCATCGAGTTGCCGGGCACATAGACCAGGAAGCGACCAGGCAACGACACCTGCGAGGTCAGGCGCGCGCCTTTGTGACCGATCGGGTCTTTGGTGACCTGGACCAGCACGCTCTCACCGGAGGTGAGGGCATTTTCGATTCGCTTGGCCTGATTGACCTCCAAGCCTGCGGCGTCCCAGTTGACCTCGCCGGCATACAACACGGCGTTGCGGCCCTTGCCGATGTCGACGAAGGCCGCCTCCATGCTGGGCAGCACGTTTTGGACGCGGCCCAGGTAGACGTTGCCCACACTCGTGGCTTGCGTTTCCTGGGATACGTAATGCTCGACGAGGACCCCGTCCTCGAGAACCCCGATCTGAGTCCGATCGGCCAGACCGCGCACGGCCATCACTCGATCGACGCTCTCTCGACGGGCGAGGAACTCAGCCTCGCTGATGACGGTGCGGCGACGGCCGACCTCGCGGCCTTCACGCCGGCGCTGCCTCTTGGCCTCCAGCCGGGTGGACCCACGAACTCCAGTGACCTCGTCACGGGCTGAGCGCTCGGGGCGCTCGGCACGCTCGGAACGTTCCGGGCTATCTCCACGGCGACGACGACGGCGACGCTTGCTCGAACCGTCGGTTTCGTCGTCGTCCGTTGCCCCATCGCTGCCCTCGGCAGAGGCTGCGGAGGATGTTTGCGAATCGCTAGCGCCGCTGTCGGCGTCGCTGGGCTTGGCCCCCTTGTTGCTCGACTTGGCCCCCGACTTCGCCGTCGAACGGCTGCGCGACGTCGGTGCCTTGTCGTCGCCCTCTGAGGCATCTCGGGCAGCCGAGTCACCGATGGCGTCTAGATCCTGCGAGCCGTCGTCGTTGGTGTTCCCTTCGCCGTCGTTGTTCGAGTCGCCACCCTGACCACGACCGCGTCGTCCCTTGCCACCACGCTTGCGCCGCCGATTCTTGGACGCCGCATCGCCGTCGTCACCGTCAGCCGCAGGTGCCTCGCCACCGCTGGGCGCGCTTGCTGGCTCGGAGCCGGGAGCGTCACGATCGTTGCTTTCGCGCGTCGACCGATCTGCGGCTTTGGCTTCGGCATCGGTGGCTGCAGCGGCTGCGGCTGATGAGGCACCGGAGGTCGCTCGACGGGGTCGAGGCTTGCGCACCGGCACATCGGTGAGGTCAGGGGCTTGGAAAACCAAACCGAAGCTGGCGGGCGGAGCAGACTTAGGTGCTGCGGCCGCGGGTGTATCGGCCTGTTTCGCTTCAACCTGTTGTGTATCGGCTTGTGGTGCCCCGGCCTGTGGCGCCCCGGTAGTGGTGGATGGTTCGTCCGTATTGGACATTGCGTCCTCTCGTGCTGAGCGCAGCAGCCCACCCCGGGCCTGTTACAGCCCACCACCCGCAGCAGCGGTAGCGTCGTCGGACCCAGCAGGGTCGGACGGAAGTTCGTCCGTGCACCGCCTGGCTCGCGCATTTTCGCGCGTCACCGTGGCTGTGCCAGAGATCCTGAATCTTGCCTTCGTTGCGCCAATCGTGATTGCGCCGCAGGTCGTAGGTCTCTGGGCTCCTCGGCGGGTGTGGTTGCCGTGGTGCCTCGTGCAGTATCGCATAGCGGCTACACAATTAGCGCAGACTTGCCACGACCAGGCCGGCGCGCGCCTTCGGCACGAACCATGTCGACTTGCGCGGCATGGCCGACCGGTTCACGTTGACTGAGACGAAGTCCGGCACCGAAACCGGCGCTATAGCAATAGCCACGGCGGCGCGACCTGCGTCCACTTCACCCTTCAGCCACGCATCGCTGTAGTCCCCACCCACATAGCTGATGCGGGGGTCCGCAGGGTCCCAACCGAGCACGGTGCGGATCAACACCTGCTCGACCAAGGCGTGGTCCATCGAGGCAACGTCCAGACTCGAGCCACCTGCGCTGCTCGAGCCAACGGCACCCGGCAAGCGCACGGCATACCCCTGGCCGCAAACGTAGACATGGACCGTGGCACTGACGTGCGGGGTGCGGAACTGGCCCTCCAGGGGTGTGACTTCTGCGCCAACTGCGCGCAGGGCCAAAGGGAACTCGCACAACCGCTCCGGCCATTCACGAAGCAGCCGGTGATACGGACGTAGGGACAGGGCCGACGCGGTGGTGATCACTGCGAGGAACCGGGGCAGGCCCGCTTGCTGGGCAGCCAAACTTCGGTGATTGCCATCCGCGACCACCAACTCACCCCCGCCCGCTAGATCACACACCTGCTGAGCCAGACGCGGATCTGCGATGACCCACACCTCATGACGGCGCCCCGCTGGATCGTGATCCACCACATCGGGATCCTCCGAGTACTCACACACGCGCAGCAACAACTCTTCCAGTTCGGTGGCCCGCTCGGTCTGCACCAATAGCACCGCAGAGAGCAAATGCTGCGTCGCCTCGATCAGCGCGACCCGCTCACGAACCTTCGCGAT
>JBBSVB010000359.1:0-2874 GCA_038233875.1 Actinomycetales bacterium
AGGAGCCTCAGTCGACCTGCCACACCGCGCATCGCGGTGATCGGAAACTAGCAGCTAATCGGTGCGCTCACCGTTGCCTTCGACCTTGCTGCAGCACTTCAGATGTACGACCACCGCAGCCGGTGGATGACGCACCATCACTCACTCTGACGGTCCCGCTTCACCCGTCTCGGTCACTACTGCTGCACGCGGTTGCGACGTGATTGCAACTGTCGCTCGCCCCTCCGCTCGTGCCGACGCTGCCAGCACCAACTAGCAGATTCGGCCTCGAATCACGCCATCACGTGCGCGGTGTCCGATACCGACACCCAGACGCTCGCAGTTCCGCCGGCCCTGGCGACGGCGGACAAGTAGTTGGGCACGAGCACGATCGCCGAGGGCGACACCCTGGCCGCGATCGGCTCCTCTTGTTCGGAGAACGGACCGCTGCAGATGAAGCGCGCGCTGCTGTTCGCGACCTCGGCTCTGGTGGCGGCGCGGTCTTCACAGTCTGGACGATCCAGCGCACCCGCGACCTCGCCATCCTGAAGGCACTCGGTGCGACCACTCGCTACCTGCTACGCGACGCACTCGGGCAGGCAGTGGTGCTATTCCTCGGCGGCACCCTGTACGGGACAGCCCTGACTGCGGGCATTGGAGCGCCGGCATCAGGAACGGTGCCCTTCGCACTCAGCGCGCACGGTCCTCGTCCCCGCAGCAGTGATGATCGCGCTCGGCACGGTCGGCGCGGCCCCGCCAGTCCGCCGCATTACCTCAGTTGATCCGCTGACCGCACTGTCCGGTCACTGAGCCCACACCTTCACGAGAGGCACTCTCATGAGCTTGCACCTGTCGGACGCCACTCTGGCCTACCCATACGACGACTCTCGCCTGACTGCGCTCGACAACGTGCGCCTTCATGGCGGCGGGATGGGTCACCGCCGTGATCGGGCCATCTGGCTGCGGCAAATAGAGCCTCCTGGCCGTCGCGGCCACCCTGGTTCATCACCGACAGCGGAGAGGTCCGCCATCGATGGCATCTGCACCGCGAGCAAGAGCCGGGACGAGTTGACCAAGCTGCGTCGCAATCGCAGAAGGGTCGGCATCCTCTTCCAGCAACCCAACCCGCTCGCATCGCTCACTGCCCTCGAGTAGTTGTAGGTGATGGCGCATATTGACGGCAATTCGCTTCGCGACGCTGTAGACCGGGCACGGGAGCTGCTGGACCAGGTCGGGTTGACCCGCAAGGCCGACAGCCGGCCCGGTCGCCTGTCCGGTGGTGAGCAGCAGCGGGTGAACATCGCCCGCCCGCTCATGAACAACCCCTCCGTCATACTGATCCACAGCCAACCAGTGCGTTGGACCAGGAACGCGGCGCCGAGATCATCGACGGCAAACTCCACAACCACGCGCCGTCTCGGCGCCGTTGATCGACCAAATTCGGCTGTGTCACTCGCGGCGGAAGGACGCACCTCCATCCGGCCCTCGTCACACCGATGAGCAAACGCCTTGACAAGGGTGGCCGGTCGTCGTTCGGCCCCATCAAAGGAGCCAGAAGCCACCTCGTTGCCCCCTTGTTCGAATCTGGGCTGCCACGCCGTGGAGCCTCAAATGAGTCTCCGGACGTTGAGCACAAATCCGCTCGCGTGGTGACCGCATCGTTGGCAGGAAGGGCGATGGCTAGCGACCCTAGACAGGACCCCGTCGGCAGGCGGACACTCTGACCAGGGTGCACACTCAATGCTGACGATGCAAGGGGTCTCGTATGGGGTCACAACGGATCGCGGTGAGTGTAATTGTCGCTGCGGTCCTTGTTTCAGGGGCACGATGCGGTTCACCCAAGGAATTGGCCGCACTCGGCAAGTCGCTCCGCACCGAAACCGGCACTGGCTCGGGCCTGCTGGCTAAAGCGCGCTCCGTGAAGGGCCTTTCGGGGCTTTCGGGCGAGGAACGCGCCTTGCAGAGTCAGTTGCTAGCGCAAACAGATCAACGACTCCTGCTCTCAGCCACTGCAGCAATGGACCAAGTCGCGTCCTCGGCAGGCCGCTCCGCTGTAGATGCGGCGAATGCGACCGCAGAGTCTGCTGTCACGCAGCCGGTGAAGGCGACTTTTGCCCAAGACCTGAAAGATGTGACCGCGGATTTGGTCAAAGACCAAGCGTGCCAATTGGTGCTTGATCAAGTCGCTCCAGCTCCAGAAGAGCATGGCGAGGGCAAGTCGTGGACTGACTTGCCGGCTGAAGTCGTGGAACGAATGGTTAGCAAGCGATGGCCTCGACCTACCGACCAGTGGGATGACTTCTTGGCGTGGGATCAATACGTCGCTGGCGTGGCTGACGATGCCTCGAGGGTCGCCGACGCACTGCTGGCGGACGACTCGAGGATCGCGTTGTTCGCGAGACCACCAGTACAGCGCGCCGCACTCGCTTACGCCCGGTTCTGCTACGCAACACCCCGAAGCATATGATGGAAAGGGCGCCTCGAAGGAGACCTCGTCGAGTTCACGGCCGGCATCTGCGCGCAGTTGTCGCGTCACCGCAAGTCCTTGAGGGCAAACAGGCGGCGGAGTGGGGCAGGTGCGAAGCGTCCTGTCGTGCCGATGAGGGTCGGGGTGGCGGTCGACGGCTTTGCGCCACTGCATCTTCGCGGTGTAGCTGCGCGATCTGAACAGGCGGAGGCGGCGGCCGTGCACCGCGCGGTACCCCGGTGCGCACGCACACCAGCAGACGACGCCAGGCCAGGAGCCGGCCAAGAAGTAACCGAGGATCGATCCGCACGAGCAGAGGTATCCCAAGATCATCAGGCCGAGAAGGTGAAACCGGCGCGGTCAGGATCCGCCTAGTACGTCAGCCGCTGCCGCCACGCCGTTCTCGGTCGCGAGGGCGGCGCCGTACC
>JBBSVB010000360.1:0-2866 GCA_038233875.1 Actinomycetales bacterium
CGTTGATCTTGGTCTGCGCCGTCATCACGACGTGCATCGGCTTGGCCCTGCCGCCGTCTGCGAGCCCGTACCAGAACGTCGCGGTGTCCGTCATCACGTCGAGCGTCTGGCCCCACGAGCGGATATCGGCAGGGGCGGTGCCCTGCTTGATCTCGCGGACTGCCGTCTCCGAGTGGCCCAAGATGTAGCGCATGGTCATCTTCTGCAGGCTGGTCAGCGAGTCCACGACGACGGCGACGAACGGGTGGTTGCCCGCGTTCAACTCCCAGAAGATGTCATCGAGAGCCGTCACCGAGTCGGGCCGAATGACCGTGATGTTGTCCTCGTAGGTCGAGCCCTTGAACGAGCGCGTGCCCTTCTCGCCCACGAGGTCGATGAACAGGGTCGGCCCTGCGCTGGCGATGGTGCTCGCAAGGGTGGACTTGCCGCTGCCTTGCGGGCCGTGGATCAGCCACTTGCCGTAGTCATCGGAGAGGTCGTCCATCGAGGACGTGCTCACCCCGCCGAACGAGGTCATGCTGGCGTGTGTCATTGGTCTGCTCCTAGTTGGTGTTGTCGGTAGTACCGTCTACTATCCTACAGTCTGCGCTTGACGATTGCTACCTCTTGCGGCGCTCATTCAAGCCGTAGTCCTCGGGCGCATACTCCCCGTCAGGACCGCCGATCAGTTCTGCCCGGCACAACTTCGCGTATTCGCACCAGCCGCACATGCGGCGGTGAAAGTTGCGCGGTGCTGCGCCGGTCTCTGCGACCTGCGCCACCGTACGCTCGGCCTGCTGCTGCGTGTCAGACACCGCCTGCAGATGAGCCGCGATGATGTTGCGGTTGAGCGGCGTGAGCGTGCGCTGGAACCACACGCTCTGCGAGGAGATCGAGGCGAGCCGCTCGATGATCGAGTCGTCAGCGAGATAGCGGCCCCACTTCGGCTCGCCCGCCCGCTTGCCCGTCTTGACGTAGGTCTCGGGCTCGCCCCACGGGACGCCCTCCTCAGCGGGCCAGTCCGGGCCCTTGGCGAACTCGACGTAGGTGTGGAGGTCGTAGTCCGTCACCGACTTCGAGAGCGCGCCCGCCAGAGTCAGCGAGGGCGACTTCGGAGGAGCAGACCGAGCGCGGTCGTAGGAGAGCGCAGCGACAGGGCCGTGGCCCCACGTCTCGACCTCCTCGTTCACGCCCCACCCGTAGAGGTGGACCTGCGAGTCCGAGAGGTCGTCGGCTGCGTCGGCTGCCTGCAGTTGCTTGTGGCTCTTGGCGTCACGGACGACCACGAGATTGCGCCTGGTATCGAGATAGATCACGTCCACGACACCGGGCAGGGTAGCGCCGCTTCCGTTGGGCACCTCGCGCCGGAACTTGTGCTCGACGGCGAGCGGGACTTCACTGGCGAAGTCGTCGGCCCACCTCTCCTGATAGCGCGCCTCCATGTAGGCGAGGCGATCCGCCAGAGGCTCGCCGGACTCCTCAGTCCATGCGTCCTGCTCGTCGCCCGAGAGCGTGCGCCACCACGCCGCAGCGATGGCGATGGCGGTCTCCGAGGAGACAGGCACCGTCTTGCCGTTGGGCAGGCGGTACTTCGATCCGGCTGCCGGAAGGGCGATCTCGCTGGACAGGTCACTCATCGCCAGCGTGAGCGTAAGTTCCTGCTCGCCTGTCGAGAGCCGCTGGGGAACCGATCGCAGCGAGCCCATCGAGAGCCCTCGCTGCAGCGAGTCCATGGCACGCACGAGGTGCCACCACGATCCAAGCGAGCGTGCGATAGTCGAGCCGGTTGTTTCAAGTCCCCGCAAATAGCGGTAAGAATAGGCTTGAGGACACTGACGATGCAAAGTCATGCTTGAATAAGACACGTTCATGGCAGGGTTGTAGTTCTCTGGCATGGGCTGCTCCAAGGTTGATGGTCGGGGTCAATCTCTGCTCCGGTAGCCCACTCCGGGATTGTCTGGGGCTGCTGCGGTAGCCCACTCCGATGCTTTCAGGGCTGTCCTCGTGACGCTTCGGTCGAGACCAAGTAGCGACGAGATCGCTGAGACTGCCCGACGATTGCGAGACTGTCAAGGGCGAGCATGAAAGTGGGCGAGACCCTTCGAGAGTCTCGCCCACTTCACCCGGTGACCAAACCGAAACGCATAGGAGCAGACCTACACGAGAGCAAGCCTGCCCTACGGAAGCGCTGCTGGCAAGACGCCTTTCACCGGCTCCCTTTCCCGGCTCATCTTTCTTTCCGTTCCCTGCCCTTCGGGCAGAGGGAAAGGGAAAGATGTCGCTGCGCTGCCGGGACGGGACGAGGAGCGGCGCGAGAGTCGAGAGACGTTTCCTTGAGTTTCCTGAGGCACTTGGCAGAGTCGCCTCTACGCCGTAGCGTGAGCGACCCCGGCGAGATCCTCACTTCTCACCGGGGTCATTGCTCATCGCTTGCGTGAGACTACCTCGTCGGTAGTACCTGCGCCAGATCAAAGGACTGACCACCCGTGACCGACCCTTCGTTAGATGCAGCGCTGCAGGCCCACTCTCGAGGCTGGACGCCGACTCCCCTCAAGCCAGCGCTCAAGCGCCCGATCTTCCGCGACTGGCCCTCGCTGCACTACGCCGACACGACTGAGATCCGCGCCGCGTGGAGCGATGCCAGCGAGTCGTCGGGGGGAGAGCCCCTCAACCTCGGGCTCGCGCTCGGAGCGGCTCACGGTGGCCTCGTGGATATCGACCTCGACCACCACAAGGCGCTCGCCATCGCCAGTCAGGTGCTCCCCGAGACACCGATGCGCTCTGGCCGGGCGGGCAATCCCGGCTCGCACTTCTGGTACGTGATCGACGGCTACGACCCCGGCATTCAGCAGTTCAAGTTGCCGGACGGAACGGTCATCATCGAGTA
>JBBSVB010000361.1:0-2856 GCA_038233875.1 Actinomycetales bacterium
AGGCATCGATAGTTCGACTCAATCGTGCAAGGTCGTGGTCTGCGACTCAGAGACCGGCAACGTGGTGCGGCAGGGCCGGGCCACCCATCCGGACGGAACCTCCGTTCATCCGGACAGGTGGTGGGAGGCCGTCGAGCAGGCCAGTGAGGGCGGGCTGCTCGACGGCGTCCGCGCTATCGCCGTCGGAGGCCAGCAGCATGGCATGGTGACCCTCGACGATGATCACGCCGTCATTCGTGACGCGTTGCTGTGGAACGATACGCGCTCGGCCCAAGACGCTTCGGATCTCGTCACCGAGATGGGTGACGCGAGTGTGTGGTCGCAGGAGATCGGCAGTGTGCCGGTCGCAAGTTTCACCGTGTCCAAGGTTCGTTGGCTGGCGCGATGCGAGCCGGACAATGCGGCGCGGGTTGCAGGTGTGGTCTTGCCCCACGACTGGCTGACCGGTCGCTTCTTGCAGGAACACGGCGGGTTCGAGGGGTGGACGACCGACCGCGGCGATGCGTCTGGGACGGGGTACTGGTCGGCTCGGGCCGGTGAATACCGCGAAGACGTGATGACCGCAGCGCTGGGACGACCCTTTGGCGTTCCTCGGGTTCTTGGGCCTGCCGAAGCCGCAGGAACCACCCGCGACGGCATGGTGGTGGCTGCCGGCACCGGGGACAACATGGGCGCTGGCCTGGGGTTGGGCCTGACGGCCGGGGACGTCGTGATCTCCCTCGGCACTTCTGGGACGGTCTTCACGGTCTCTGACGTGTGCCCTAACGATCCGAGCGGAGCGGTGGCTGGATTCGCCGACGCCACCGGGTCCTTCCTTCCGTTGATGTGCACGCTTAATGCCGCCCGGGTGATGACGGCCACTGCGGCCATGCTTGGTGTAGACCTCGAAGCGCTGGATCAGTTGGCGATGAAGGCCTCGCATGGGGCGGGTGGGCTGAGTCTGTTGCCTTATCTCGATGGTGAACGAACCCCCGACCTACCCCAGGCAACGGGCACGATCAGCGGTCTCACCCGTGCCAACGCCAATCCCGAAAACATGGCCCGTGCCGCGGTCGAGGGCATGCTCCTTAACCTGCGGGCTGGGATCGAGGCGCTGCGCGGTCAAGGCGCTCGCGTCGAGCGGGTGCTGCTGATTGGCGGTGCCTCGGCTTCGCAGGCGGTGCAGCACGTCGCGGGCAGCATCTTCGGCGTTCCCGTGGCGGTGCCCGAGCCGGGCGAGTACGTCGGCATCGGCGCAGCCCGCCAAGCTGCCTGGGCTCTGTCAGGATCGGCGACTGCACCTGCGTGGCCGCTGCGTCTGACCGGAGAAGCCGCTGAGGCTACGTCGGACGCGTCAGCGGAGACGGCCGACGTGGTGGGGCGCTACGAAGCGCTGCTAGCGACGATGCACCAGAAATAGCGCTCCTCCCATTAGGTCGACCGACAGCAGAGGTCCACGTTCGCTAGATTCGTCGTATGTCGACTCGCTGGGGTTCGTGGGCTGGTGTGCTTGCTATCGGGGCTGTTCTGGGGGTGGCTGGGTGCAGCGGTGATGAGGGAGGCGAGGAGGGGACGACGACCGGTGGTGACTCTGCGCCCTCAACCGCCACGGCCGTTGCTCAGCCCGACGGATCAGCCCTGACGGGCCCCGACGCTGATGCCCCGCTTCCAGACGGTGCAGTCATTGACTTCGGTGATGGGGTCGAGGTGCCAGAGGGGAAGGCGGGGGAGCAGTTGCGCTGGGTCATTGACACCATCAACACCCCCGATGCTCCTACGGCGGCTGACGCTGAGGCCCACTTTGCGCCCTCATTCCTCGAGGTCGTGCCTGCGGCAGACTTGCCTGGGGTTTTCGAGCAACTACGCGGCCAAGCGCCTCTGCTCGTCACGGGGATCGGCGCTGGGGAGAACTCGGTGAGCGCCACCGTGAGCGGGGAGCAGCCGTTGATGCTGAACCTCTCCGTGGGCTCAGATGGGTTGATCGACGCTTTGATGCTCAGCCCCGACCCGTTGGCCGACCGTCCACCGGCCGAGGACTTCGAGCAGATCGACGCCGAGTTGAGCGAGGTGACTGACGAGCACCACCTCCTTGCCGCGCAGGTCGAGGACGGCGTCTGCGTGCCGGTCTTCGAGGCGGACGCCGATAAGTCGGCTCCGATCGGTAGTGCCTTCAAGTTGTACGTGCTGGGAGCGCTGGTGGACGCGGTCGAGCGCGGCGACCTCGAGTGGGACGACGACCTCACGATCACCGATGCCGTGAAGTCTCTGCCCTCAGGCACGCTAAAGGAGGAGCCAGGCGGCACGACCGTCACTGTCCAAGAAGCTGCGACCGCGATGATTTCGATCAGTGACAACACGGCGACCGATATGCTCGTCGGCGCCATCGGCGTGGACCAGGTCGAAGCGGTCTACGCAGACATGGTCATCCAAGACCCCGATGGGCTCACCCCGCTGCTGACGACGAAGCAACTGTTCCAGCTTGGTTGGGGAGCAGACGACAATGCCCGTGCCCGCTGGTCGAGCGCCGACACTCAACAGCAGCGCGCAATTCTTGCCGACCTCGCGCCAGGCGCCGAAGGTGTGGACCCCGCCGCCGTCACAGGCCCCATGTGGCAAGAGGGCATCGACTACTTCGCCACCGCCAATGAGCTGTGCTCGGCCCACGTAGCCCTCCAAGAGCGCGCCGAGACCCCGGCCGGTGAACCGGTCCGCGACATCCTGTCTGGGAATCCGGGCCTTCCGAGCGCCGCTGAGCAGTTCGACTACTTGGGGTTCAAGGGAGGTTCGGCGCCGGGTCAGTTAACCCTTACCTGGTACGGCGAAGTGGGTGACACCGACATGGTTGCGGTGATCCAGGTCGCGGACGACTCGCCAGTC
>JBBSVB010000362.1:0-2842 GCA_038233875.1 Actinomycetales bacterium
CCGTTCGCGAAGTACGACCAGATCTTCACCCCCGAATACAACATGGGCGCAATGGAGAATGCTGGCTGCGTCACGATCGTCGAGACGTACATTTTCCGGTCCAAGGTGACCGACACCATCGTCGAGCGTCGCGCGCTGACGATCCTGCACGAACTGGCGCACATGTGGTTCGGTGACCTGGTCACGATGCAGTGGTGGGACGATCTGTGGCTTAACGAGTCTTTCGCCGAGTGGGCTTCCACGGTGTGTCAGGCCGAAGCCACCGAATGGACCCAGTCGTGGACCACCTTCGCCACCTCCGAAAAGGCATGGGCCTACCGGCAAGACCAACTGTCGTCCACGCACCCGGTGGCTGCAGACATGGTCGACTTGGCCTCGGTCGAGGTCAACTTCGACGGCATTACCTACGCCAAGGGTGCCTCGGTGCTCAAGCAACTCGTGGCCTACGTGGGTCGTGAGCCCTTCCGAGATGGGCTCCGCGCCTACTTCGCCAAGCACGCCTGGGGCAACACGACCTTGGCTGATCTCCTCGTGAAGTTGGAGACGACGTCGGGTCGTGACCTTTCGTCCTGGGCGCAGGTCTGGCTACAGACCGCTGGGGTCAACACCCTTACCCCTGACCTCGTCGTTCGTGACGGCGTCATCGAGTCCATGGCCATCGTGCAGTCCGCAGCATCCGACTTCCCCACCCTGCGCCCGCACCGCCTGGCGGTCGGCTTCTACGCCGAGGAGCAGGGCCGGTTGGTGCGCACCGAACGCTTCGAGCTCGATGTCGACGGCGAACGCACCGATATGCCGCGGCTCGCCGGGCGCCCGATGCCCGCTCTGATCTTGCTCAACGATGACGATTTGGCCTACGCCAAGATCCGCCTCGACGAGCATTCTCTGTCAACCGCGCTGGCTGACCCACGGGCCTTCACGGAGTCGTTGCCGCGGGCTCTGGTGCTGGGGGCAGCGTGGGACATGACCCGTGATGCTCACATGCCTGCCTCGAACTACGCCCGTCTCGCATTGAAAGCCCTAGACGGGGAGAAGGACTCCACCTTGCTGCGGGTGCTTTTGATGCAACTGAGCAGCGCCACGTTGGTGTATTCAGCGCCGGACCACCGGAACGCAGTTATCGCTGAGGTGGCGTCGGGTTTGCGAGCGGCGGCGTTTGGTGCCGAGCCCGGCAGCGACGCTCAATTGCAACTTGTAGGTGCGTGGGCCTCCTGCGCCTCCTCAGCCGACGATGTGGCCCGGCTGCGTGCAGCCTTGGACGGCTCGGAGCCGATCGCTGGGCTCACGCTCGATCAGGACATGCGCTGGACCTTACTCATCGGGTTGGTGGCCGCTGGCGGTGCCGATGAGGCGGAGATCGAGACCGAGCGGGCCGCCGACAACACGTCCGCTGGCCGGGAGAAAGCGGCTCGGGCCATGGCCGCCCGTCCGACCGCCGAGGCCAAAGACCTCGCGTGGGTGGCTGCAGTGGAGGAGACCACGCTGCCCAATGCTGTGCTCAACGCCATGGCGCTTGGGTTCGGCCGGGTGCACGACGCCTCCTTGCTGCAGCCTTTTCTGACGCGCTACTTCACCGCGATCGAAAACATCTGGGCTTCACGTACCTACGCGATCGCCGAAGCGTTGGCGGTTGGCTTTTTCCCGATGGCCTTGGCCAGCCAAGAGTTGTTGGAGGCCACCCAGGGCTGGCTCGACGACCACCCGGACGTGCCTAACGGCCTGCGTCGCACTATCAGTGAGCACCGAGACGGCGTGGCACGAGCGTTGCGTGCCCAGGCCGCAGACGTGACGGGCTAGCGTCTACACATGGACCAAGCTGAGATCGACGCCTTCTGGGCGGACGCACGGATCCGAGGCGGGCTCAATCCCGCCTCGGCATACCTCGGCCGGACAGTGGACGAGTCGCTGCCACCGCCCGCGTGGGCCTTCGGCGGCGACCCCGCGAGCGCCGATGACCTAGTCGCTCTCGTGATTGCGGGCACCAAGACGGCCACGTCGAGCGCTCGAAGCGACTACGAGGAGCACGACGATCTGCCTACCCCCGGCATGTTGTCGATCCTGCTCGACAGTGCCGGACACCCGAGGGCGCTGCTTCGCACCACCGAGGTATCGGTCAAGGCGTTCTGCGACGTCCCCGAGGAGCACGCCTTCGCAGAGGGTGAAGGTGAGCGCTCGTTGTCCCAATGGCGCAACGCCCACGCGGAGTTCTTCGCCGATTACGAGCCCGAAATGCTGGTCGTTCTCGAGCGTTTCGTGGTGCTCACTGCCCACTCGAGCGGGCACCAAGCACTCGTGCATCAAGACGCGTAGCGGTTGGCTTTGGCCGCGGAGTTGGGCGCACTCGGGTGGTGGTTTAATCGCTTGTCTTTGCATTTGACCCCGGTGACGGACTTACGCCGGACTTTCGATGTTTGTGGAGGGACGAACTCGGCCAAATGAGGGGGTGAAACTGCTTAGTGGCCGTCGCCACCTAAAAAGGCGGAAATCGCGCCGTGGGCTCCGAAACAGGAAGCTTTGGCTGGAGGCTCAGCATGGCCGTTCCGGGTGTCCCGTAGGAGGTACCTGTACGGGAATCTTTCTTCGGCGGGAAAATGGGACACCCGCTACGAGGTGCGACCTGTGACCTGCGGTGTTCTCGTAGGGGGTTCGGCATACGGGACAGATGACAACGGCTGCGCCGTCGGGTCACCCATGTGGGCCCGACCCAGCGGAAATGCGCAGGAGACGCTGCGGCTGCTGCGAAAAGGCCGGGTCGGTCTACCGGCACGAACGTCTTTGCCCGGTCTGCTCGGGCGACCTGTGTGACGAGCAGGGAGGCAACGCGGCACCCGTCACGTGCAGG
>JBBSVB010000363.1:0-2828 GCA_038233875.1 Actinomycetales bacterium
CACTCCCATCCTTGGGAAGCGGCTGCGCGTCGTGGCGCTGGACGAGTGCGGCAACGTACCCGCCTCCGGCACCGCTGACTCGATGGTCGTTACCGACGGCTTCATCTCGCTCTCGCTCTCTGCGGAGGTCGAGGACGGGGCCGAGATCATCACCAAGAAGGCCGACGGCTCGCTGTGCGTCAATGAGATGACGGCCTCCTCGTTCAAGCGGTTCACCCTCGAGGCCGAGTTCTGCGGCGTCGATCCCGGGCTGCTCGCGCTGACCACCAACGCAGAGATCTACGAGAACTACGAGTCCATCGCGTCAGGCATCGTGGTTCCCGAGGGCACGATCAACAAGAAGTTCGCCCTCGAACTCTGGACGGGTCTCACGGGCGCGGCCTGTGAGCCGGGCACGGAGGAGGCGAGCGGCTACATGCTGCTCCCGTTCCTGCAGGCGGGCGTCATGGGCGATATGTCGGTGGACGGCGAGAACGCCGTCACCTTCGGCATGACCGGGGCCTACACCAAGGGTGGCAACGGTTGGGGCACCGGCCTGTTCAACGTCCTCGCGAACGCCGGCATCGCGGCTGCGCTGCCGACCGCGCTGGATCCGCTGGACCACATGCTGCTCGTGGAGACCGGCATCGCCCCGCCCGTCTCGGCGTGTGGCCTGCAGCCGTTCATGCCTGACGTGGCTGCGTGATCCGCTGAGGGAGTCCCTGCCCGCCACCGTTGGGCAGGGGCTCTCTCCACACCGATAGGAGCCCGTCGATGAACGGTCCTTGCGACTGGCCGACCTCGTACGCGGCGTGCGTCATCCCCGAGGGTCAGGCCCTTCCGGCCCCGCTCTCCACCCTCCCCGCGTCAGGCGCGGCGCAGGTCGAGGAGATGGCAGCGGCCTACCTCTGGAACTGGACCGGACAGTCACTCGGTCTCTGCGAGGTCACCGTCCGTCCCTGCCGCGAGGACTGCTCCGACGGGCTCTCGACGTGGAGCGGGCGTGGGCCGGTGACGGGCGGCGCGCTCTGGCGTCCGGCGATTATCGGTGGTCGCTGGTACAACATCGGTTGCGGCTACTGCTCCACCGACTCGTGCTCTTGCACGTACGTCGAGAGCCTGCGGCTGCCCGGCCCGATCTCGTCGGTGGTCGAGGTCGTGATCGATGGCGAGATCCTCCCCGCTGAGGCCTACCGGATCGACAGGAGCCGCGTGCTGGTCCGGCAGGACGGGGGAGCGTGGCCCACCTGCAACGATCTCTCGCAACCTCTTGGAGAGCCGGGAACGTGGTCTGTGACGTACGTCAGGGGAGTCGAGGTGCCCGTCGGCGGGCAGATTGCTGCTGGCGTGCTTGCCGTCGAACTCGCCAAGGCGATCTGCCGCGACCAGTCGTGCCAGTTGCCGCAGCGCGTCCAGACCGTGACCCGGCAGGGCGTGACCATCGCCATGCTTGACGCTTTCGATGACGTGGACAAGGGCCACACGGGGATCTTCCTCGTGGACTCGTGGGTCTCGTCGCTGATGAACTCGCCCCGCGCTGCTCGGGTTTACTCACCCGATCTGCCGAGGCGCACCACTTTCGGAGGTTCCTGATGATGCCCGACGCCAAGCCGTTCGTCGGGGGGCTCTGGGCTCTCTGGGTCATGGCTACCCTCCGGGACTTCACGCTCATCGTGTGCGGCGTACTTCTGATCGCGGCGACACCTGCCAGCCTTCTAGCCTCAGACGTCTCGGGGTTCACGGCCAACCTCTGGGCAGGCATGCTCATTCTCGGGGGAGCGGCTTCGATTCTCGGCAGCGTGACGCACCGCCCAGCCATCAGCGCTGCGGGATCCTTCACTCTCGCGGGGAACTTCTGCCTGTGGGCGTGGGCTGCGGCACGCCAACCGGAGATGAGTCCTGTCTCCTACGCCGTTGTCTGCGTCTTCGTGGCCTTCGTGTTCGCTTGCGTGTGCAACGGCCTGTCTCGGGCCATGAGGCTGACTGGAGGAGTGAAGTGAACGACCAGACCCTCGCGGTGCTGGCCCTATTCGTAGCATCACCCGTTCTCGGTGTGATCGTTGCGAAGTTTCTGCGACCCAACGCCACCCCTCTCGAAGTGCTGGAACAAGTGCAGGAGGAGCGGGACAGGGATCGTGAGCGGATCAACTCTCTCGAAGAAGGGCAACGAACGCTTACCGTCGATGTCCGCAATCTCGCGGACTACACCCACGTCCTCCGGCAGCACATCGCTGACGGGAAGGGTCCTCCACCGCCAGTCTGGCCTGAGGGATTGAAACCGTGAACGTAGATGCCTTTCGACTTATCGCCATCATTGAACTAGCGCTACTGCTCGCCGGTGGCGCATTCATCCACACCGCCTACTGCCCCTCGCTGCCGCGCTACGTGCGCGTCGGCGGATACGCGATCTTCTGGGTACTGCTCGTGACTGCCTGCTCCATCGCCCTCAACATGAACAACGCGATTCCAGTCACCCCCGGCATCATATTGTTCGCGCTTCTCAACTTGCCCGCCACGATCGTCGTCATGGTCTCGGTCTCCTACGGCCTCCGAGCAAGGACTCGCAGCCTTCGCCGCGCCAAGAAAACCGCAGAGTAGGATCCGCTTCATGGCCCGCTCAGTCGCTCCCGTCCTGACCAGCGTCCTGTCGGCTGCGGCAACCCGTCTCAACGCGGCGGGGGATCCCGCTGCGCTCGTCCATCTGGTGCCGGGAGGTCAGGTCGCATGGGACAACTGCTGCGAGGGTGGAGGTCAGTTGTACCTCAAGGTGATCGAGGTGTTTCCGACGATTGGGCGGGGCCCCAACGCGGCACCATTCCCGCAGATCGACAGCGCTCAGCGCGGCGTCG
>JBBSVB010000364.1:0-2828 GCA_038233875.1 Actinomycetales bacterium
AGTGCACGTAGAGGTGCTCGGTGAGGTCTTCGGCCGGGACGCCGCCAGCGTGGGCTAGGGCGGCCCCGATGTCGCTCACAGCACCGTGGAAGCGTTCGGCTTGGACGAGGATCTCGACCCGGTTGCAGGTCGACAGCACCATCGACTCAGCGATCTCATCGCTGGCGATGACCGCAGCCCGCAATTCATCGACGCTGTCTGGTCGCAACGCAATCTGCTCAAGGAGTTCCATAGGGGCACTGGTGTGTGACAGGCCGACCACGACCAAGCTCATGACGTTGCTTCCCGTTGAACGAGCGCCTGCTCGTCAGCACATCTGCGCTGGGCGTGGAAGGCCAGGATTTCGAGGTCGCTGGAGAGGTCGACGCGTCGCACCCCCACGTTGCTCGGGACGTTCAGTTTGATGGCGGCGAAGTTCAAGATTGAGTGCACTCCAAGATCGACCAGGACGGTGGCCACGTGATTGGCGCTAGGGGCGGGCGTGGTGATGACGCCGAAGTCGACGTTGGTCCCCGAGGCAGCGAAATCGTCGAGGGACTGCACACGCACGCCGTCAATGACCTCGCCCACGATGTCCGGGTTGTCGTCAACGAGCGCCACGATGTGAAATCCGCGTCGAGAGAAGCCGCGAAAGGCGACCAAGGCGCGGCCTAGGTGACCCATTCCCACGATGACGACGGGCCAGTCCGTCAACAGGCCGAGCTCGGCGGTTATTTGCGCCGTGAGGTCCGCCACGTCGTACCCGACCCCACGCACGCCGTACGACCCGAGGTGCGACAAGTCTTTGCGTAGTTGTGCTGGCTGCACCCCTGATGCGGCCGCGAGTTCGGCGGAGGAAACGCGCACGGCGCCCTCTTCCGACATCGCCATCAAAGCTCTGCGGTATGCAGGCAGGCGGGCCACGCTCGCCCCGGGCACCTCGCGACGTGTCGGCTCTGCACTCATCGCAGCACCAACTCCTCTCGGCGTCCGTCCAGACCTACGTTGGTCAGTTGGGCGGAACATTGAATGCCAAGGATAGGACTTTGTGAACGAATGCACAAAGTCATCGAAGGACTTTGTGCGGTCGGCGGCGTGGGGCCGGTTCAGTCGAGACCGAGGGCGTGCTCAAGACGCACACGATCCACCGACCAGTAGTCGTGGGCTCGGCCGTCAACGAACGTCACCGGCAGGTGGTCGCCATACCTCGCAATGAGGTTCGCGCTCAGCGACGCCGTTTGGGCGTCCACGTCGAGTGCTGCGTAGCCCACCTGGGCCGGAAGCGCGACGTCGGCGATCAGCGCTAAAGCGCGGTCGCAAAGGTGACACCCGACGCGGGTCAATACGCTGATACGAACGGCCCATCCACGTTCGTCAACAACTGGCAGGGCGTGTGCCACTGCCGCACCTGCCTCATGAAACGGGGTGGGCATGGAGGTGATCCGCGTCGGGTTCGGTCGCTACTTCTTGTTGCGACGCTGGTGACGCGTTTTGCGCAGCAGTTTGCGGTGCTTCTTCTTTGCCATCCGCTTGCGGCGCTTCTTGATCACTGAGCCCATGAATTAACCGAGTCTTTCGTGTGGGGACGCACCGGACTTTCGATGCGGAAGGCGTCAGCCTACCTGGCTCCTCCGTCTGGCCCAACCGCGCCGAGGTGCCCGGTGACGCCGACCGGTGGCTTAGTCGAAGTAGGGGTCCAATCCCATACCCGGGAAGATCGCCATCCGAGTAGCTATGATGGCGGCGTCCAACGGGTCTTGCGGGTGATACCCGTCGGCCCAGGAGCCATAGCGGATCTCCGCTCCCCCGCGATCGCCCATAGACGCAGGCGCCTGGGTCGAGCAGAGCTGCGTCACCTGTTCACGCCACGCCTGCGGGGTGGGCTCGGTCAGCGGCACCGGACGGTGACTCGCGATGGCGATGAGGTGTGACCAGGCGCGCGGCACCACGTTGATCACCTCGTAGCCGCCTCCGCCCAGCGCTACCCATCGTCCATCGCTGACGCGATGCGCTAGTTCGTGCACCCATTGGTATGCCGCGTGCATCCCGTCGATGCTGAGGTTCAAGTGAGCCAGCGGGTCGGAGTGGTGGGAATCACACCCGTGCTGGCTCACGATGATCTGTGGGGCGAAGGCCTCGACCACCGCCGGGACGACGGCCTGATAGGCCCGTAGCCAACCCCGATCGTCCGTCCCAGGCGGCAAAGCCACGTTGACGGCGCTCTCCATCGCCTTGGGACCGCCGGTGTCCCGGGGGAAGCCTGTGCCCGGAAACAGTGACGTGCCGCTTTGGTGCATGGACACGGTCAGCACCCGAGGGTCGTTCCAGAATGCCGCTTCGACCCCGTCGCCGTGATGGACGTCAAGGTCGATGTAAGCCACCCGCTCGGCGCCGGCCGCCAGCAGGTCGTGGATGCCTACCGCGACATCGTTATAGACGCAGAACCCGGAGACCCGCCCGGGCATGGCGTGGTGCAAGCCACCAGCGATATTCACAGCATGTTTGGCGTGTCCTTGCCACACCGCCCGGCAGGCTTCGACGGTTGCTCCGACGGCCAAGGCGCTGGCTTCGTGCATACCTGCGAAGGCCGGAGTGTCTGCGGTGCCGATGCCGCAGTGACCCGTGGCCAGGCTGGGGTCGGCCGACAACGCCTGAACCGTGTCGATCAGCTCGTCCGTGTGCACTGTCGACAGCATCGCCCGGTCGGCCACATGGGCTTCGTGGAGGGCCACATTTTCGTGTTCGAGCAACCCCAACTCGGTGCTCAAGCGATAGGTCAGATCCAACCGAATGGGGTGCATGGGGTGCCCAGGTCCAAAGTCGTACGCCATGAAACGTTGGTCCTTGAC
>JBBSVB010000365.1:0-2821 GCA_038233875.1 Actinomycetales bacterium
CGGGCGCTGCCGACGCTGGGAGTGCTGTTCTTTCTCCTGATGGTCTTCGGCGAGTTTTTGTCCTACGACACCGCGCCGATTGTGGGTGCGACCATTTCGTTCGTCATCCTTGCTATTCCTTCGATGCTGGCGGGTGCCTATGCCGGACTGGAGTCGGTCGAGCGATCCACGATCGACGCCGCCCGAGCCAGTGGAATGACCGAATGGCAGATCCTCAGCCAGGTCGAAATTCCGTTGGCGCTTCCGCTCATCATTGGTGGGCTCCGCGCGGGAACACTGCAGGTCATCGCCACGGTGACCATTGCTTCGTATGCCGGACTAGGCGGTCTGGGGCGGATCATCACCTCAGGGATCGGTCTTTACGATTACAATCGAATACTCGGTGGGGCTCTGCTGGTCACCGCGTTGGCTCTTCTCGTTGACGCGATATTCGCCCAAGTGCAACGCGCGACCGCGACCAAAGGTGTTACCGAAAGTAAAAGCTCCAAGCGTTCCGGCGTCCGCCGGGCGCTGCGACTACCCGCGCGTACGAACGCGTAATACGAAGGGACCTCGCCCAATGTTCACCAATCGTCTGACCCGTAGAAGCGCTATCGCGCTTGCCTCCGGTCTAGCCTTGACCCTCACCGCCTGCGGCTCTGAAGACCCCACTGCCTCGCCCGGGGCAGAATCCGGCGGTGGCGGTGCCGCGCCTACCATCGTGGTGGGTTCATTTGCCTTCTCCGAAAGCGAAATTCTTGGCGAGATCTACGCCCAGGCCCTCACGGCCAGCGGTATGGAGGTGGAGACCAAGTTCAACATCGGTCCGCGCCAGCAGACCATCCCCGCCCTGCAAGGTGGAGAGATCAACGTGATGCCCGAATACAACGGGAACCTGCTGGCGTACTACAACACCGAGTACACGGAGCGGACCACCGAGGACGTTGACGCTGCACTCACTGAAGCAATCTCGGCAGACAACCTGCTGGTGCTCGATTCGGCAGAAGCTGAGGACAAGGACGCCTACGTCGTTACCAGAGAGACGGCAGACGCGAACAACCTGAAGGAGATCGGGGACCTCAGCGCCCTCGAGCCCTTCACCCTCGGTGCCAGTCCCCAGTTCGCCGAGCTTGGCTACGGAATCCCGGGGCTGGCCGACACGTACGGCGTGACCGACGTGAAGTTCCGTCCCATCGAAGACTTCGGTGGCCCGGACACGGTCAAGGCTCTCGTGGACGACTCGGTGCAGGTGGCCGACATCTTCACTACCTCCCCGGCGATCGTGTCCGAGGATCTCGTTGTGCTCGAAGATCCGGAGAACTTGATCTCGGCGCAGAATGTCATACCGCTGGTGGCGGAGTCGGTCTACACCGAAGAGTTGGCCGATGTCTTGAACAAGGTCTCCGCCGAGTTGACCACCGAAGACCTCATTGCCCTGCGCGAGCGGGTCGAGGGCGACGAGCAGACCTCAGCCAGCGTGGCTGCTGAGGAATGGCTTGAAGAAAAGGGCCTCAACTAGTCACTTACCACGACTAACGGCCTGCGAAATGTGCGCGCAAGCGCTCAATTCGCAGGCCGCTGTTTTGCGCTCAACCGGTGGCTGTGCTGATGATCCGCTCGGCTACGGCGCGTCGGTTCGTTGAGGCAGACACCCCCTGGCTCGTATGCAGAGCTTCGCCCACGAACTCCACGAGTTCTTGACGCTCGGGCACCTCGGGAGTCGAAGCGTCAACCACCTTCTCGATCGCGACCAACGCCTGGTACTGCTCGTGGGCGCTGCGTGCGTCGACGACGGCTGCTCTCAGGGTCTTTGGATCGGCCAACTCGGGGCGTGCCTGCATGATGGCGATGGCGGTGAGCCGATCACCATCACTGCCCTCTCCGAACAGTGCGCGGACGGTGGCCGCAGAGGTCGATGCCCGAGCCAGCGCACGGGTGTGGCTCATCAGCAGATACTGCATACCGGCGCCCTGTGGTCCTGGCTCTTCGGCCTGCACGGTGTCGAGTCGGGTGGCCACCGGATCGGAACCGTCAAGAAGGACGCGGGCTGATGCGCGCAGGCGCTCAGCGTCCTCGACGTTCCCGCGGGCCTCGGCGACCCCGGCCTGCTCGAGTTGCTTAGCGGCTTGGCGGGGCAAAGTGGCTTTGATCGGGCCGGCCTCCAAGATCTGAATACGATCCGCGAAGACGACCACGAGGATGAGGGCGGCTGAGGCCGCGACCATGGCGGCGGTGCCGATCTCGTTGGTCGTGGTGAAGACGGCGACGGCCCCGACGACGAACGACAGTGCCGATAGGCCCAGCGTCGCGTACCGCAGCCAGGCAGGGAAGAACAACGGTTGGTTTTCGGTCTCGCTGCCGTCGGCCATGGCCAAACTGTGACAGCCCCTGCCAGGCTCGTCCACTCTCGCCGACGGTAACGACCTGTGGTTTGCGCGCTCTGGCGCTCAAACCGCAGGCCGTTCATGAGCGTCTCGCAGAGACCGACGAATACGATCGGTCGATGACCGAGAGCGGAGCGTGGCAGGACACGTCTTTGCCCACCAATGAGCGGGTCGAGGCACTGCTTGCGGCGATGAGGTTGGCCGAACAGGTGGGGCAACTGGGCAGTTTTTGGGCCCAAGCCAACATGGGCGAAGGCGATGTGGCACCGACGGCCAGCGAGATGGCCACGGGTGGTGGGTTCGTGGAGGCCATCGACGGGGGGCTCGGCCACCTCACCCGCATCTTCGGCAGTGCTTCAGTGAGCGTGGCCGACGGAACCGACGACCTCGCCAGGTGCCAACGTGAGGTGATGGCGGCCAATCGCTTCGGCATACCGGCGATTGCGCACGAAGAATGC
>JBBSVB010000366.1:0-2802 GCA_038233875.1 Actinomycetales bacterium
GAGATCCGCCGCACGGTGGAGTACTGCAACCAGCTGCCCGTCGGCGAGCGGCACCCCTACGGTGGCGACCTCGTCTACACCGCCTTCTCCGGCAGCCACCAGGACGCGATCAACAAGGGTCTGGACCAGATGAAGATCGACGCGGACAGCGCCGACACCGACGTCGACGACCTGCGCTGGGCGGTGCCGTACCTGCCCATCGACCCCAAGGACGTCGGGCGCTCCTACGAAGCTGTGATCCGGGTCAACAGCCAGTCGGGCAAGGGCGGCGTGGCCTACATCATGCGCACCGAGCACCACCTGGACTTGCCGCGCCGGTTGCAGATCGAGTTCAGCCGGGTTGTGCAGCGGTACACCGAGAACTCTGGTGGCGAGATGTCGGCAGCGGCCATTTGGGCGGCCTTCGAGAACGAATACATCGTCCCCACCGCCCCAGTGCTGCTGCGCAAGGTCGACACCCGCACCGCCGAGAACGGCAAGGACGTCATCTCCGCGACCGTTGTTGCGGCGGGGGCCGAGCAGGTTATCGAGGGCATCGGCAACGGGCCGATCAACGCCTTCGTGGCGGCGCTGTCGAAGATCGGTCACGACGTGCGGGTGCTTGACTACGCCGAGCACGCCCTGTCCTCAGGCGACGATGCTGTTGCTGCGGCATACGTCGAGTGTGCGATCGATGGTGAGGTCCGTTGGGGCGTCGGCATCGATGCCAACATCGTCACCGCATCCCTGCGCGGCATCACCAGTGCCCTGAACCGCGGCCGCTAAGACAGGTCCCCGCCGCGACCTTGCGCTGCTTTGTCCGTAGTGTGCTGCCAAAAGGGCAGCGCAAGACCAAAAGGGCAGCGCACGGCAACCCTAGGTGCATAGCGCCAGATGGTGTCGAGTCGGCACGAGAGGGTGGCGTTGGCTTCCATGCACTCAGACCTGTGTCGCGTTTAGTGTGCTTTGCGTCCTGCTGCAGCAATACGCAATGCACATTCGTCGCCACAGTAGAGAGCACGCCCGCGCTACAGACTGACGGGGCTGTCATTAGCTGCGTTGCAGCAGGCGAGCCACCGTCTTGGGTATGCGGTGAGCCACGTGGAGCGCCCGGATTGGCCCGCCTGGGTTACTTTCGTGGGCGGCGACCCCGTGCACCAGGGCCGCCAGCGAGCCGGCATCTCGGGGCGACAAGCCAGCCGCCAGCAGGGTGCCGCACAGACCGGCAAGCACGTCACCGGCACCCGCAGTGGCCAGCCACGGTGGGGCACTCGAGGCCACCCTGATCGGCGTATCCGGCGTCGGGTCGGCGATGACCGTCGTGGCCCCTTTGAGTAACACGGTCGCGCTCGTTTCGTGAGCGGCTGCGTGCGCCCACGCCACGGGGTCCGCTTCGACTTGCTCGCGGGTGACTTCCTGATGGCCCGGCCAGGCGGTGAGCAGCCGCGCCAATTCACCGGCATGCGGGGTCAACAACGTCGGTGCGGCCCTGGGGTAGTCGAACAGCGACAGCGCCCCCGCGTCGATCACGCACGGATCATCCGACTCGATGGCGGCGCTGATCCGGTCAATCTGCTTAAGCGACTCATCGTCTGTGCCGTCGGGGTCTACGCCCGGCCCCACGACCCACGCCTGCACGCGACCAGCCGCGGGGACAGCTTCGGGCGCAGCCTGCACCACCAGACGCGTGGCTGATTCCGGCCCTAGATACCGGACCATGCCGGCACCGGATTCGACGGCGGAAACGGTGGCCAAGATCGCGGCCCCCGGGAACGCCCCACTTCCGGCGACAATCCCGACCACCCCGCGCGAGTACTTGTGGTCACGCCCCGTCGGCACGGGCCACAAGTCCGCAGCATCGTCGTGTTCCATCAACTCGACGGCAGGATCCATAGCGAACTCGAGGCCGATATCGACGACCGTGAGCAGGCCCACCGCCGGCTCGGTATTGGGCAGCACATGCACTGGCTTGGGGGCCCCGAAGGTGACGGTCTCGTCCGCAAACACCGCGCCACCACCGATGCGGTGCCCACTGGGGTCCACCCCGCTCGGCACGTCCACCGCGACGACATAACTGGCGTCGGCGATCAGCTCCACCAGCGCTGCGGTCCCACCGGAGAGTCCGGCACGGCCTCCGATCCCGACGAGAGCGTCGACCACAATGTGAGCTCCGCACATAACGTCAACCACGTCTTCGGGAATAGTCGGATTTGAGCGCTCGACTCCCAACAGCGGGATGTGCGCGGCCTCAACTGCCTTCCGCCCGTCGGGGTGCAACTCCTCCCCCACGTGAACGATGTGCACCCTGTGGTCCGCCGCCAAATCGGCAGCAGCAAACAGGCCATCGCCTCCGTTATTGCCAGCACCAACGAGCACCACAACAGAGGTGGCCTCGAACTGCTTTGCGCGAGCCCGAACTACCTCAGCAAGGCCGCGAGCGGCCCGGAGCATCAACTCGCCTTCGTGCAAAGTCGCCATCAACGTGGCCTCGGCAGCGCGCACGTCGTCCACGGCATACGCCCGGATCATGGTCGCTCGCCTGACATCGTGCTACCCGTATCGAAGACCATCGCGGACCTACCCTTCGGCGATAACGACGGCCGAGGCGATCCCGGCGTCGTGCGACAACGAAACGTGCAGGGACGTGATGCCCAACGCTTGGGCGCGGGCTTCGACGGTGCCGCTGATCTTCAGCTCCGGTCGCCCGTTGTCGTGGCGCACCACGGTGGCGTGAGCCCACTGCAGCCCCACCGGCGCGCCCAACGCCTTGGCCAAAGCCTCTTTGGCAGCAAACCGTGCCGCCAGCGACGCCAGCCGCAACTC
>JBBSVB010000367.1:0-2785 GCA_038233875.1 Actinomycetales bacterium
CATTCGCACACGCCACCAGCGGCCGCCGCCATCACCATCGGCAACACACCGGGGACCGGTCGGATCGAGCCGTCGAGGCCCAACTCGCCAATGTGACAAACACCGGCGATCAGGTCGGGCGGAAGGCTGCGGTCGGCGGCGAGAAGGGCGACGGTGATGGCGAGATCGAAGCCGCTTCCGGTTTTGGGCAGCCCGGCCGGCGACAAGTTGATCGTCCATCGACACATCGACAGGCTGACCCCTGAATTGCTGGTGGCCGCCCGGATGCGATCAGGCGCTTGGGCACATGCTGCGTCCGGCAGGCCGCTGATCACGAAGGCGGGCAATCCTTGGTTCCCGTGCGCCTCGACGGCGACCACGTGACCTTGCACTCCGCTGAGGGCAACCGAAAGTGTCGTGGCAAACCCCATCAGGACACCCCTCGAAGGTGCTCGACCTGGGTGCCACCTTCGCCGGTCATCGTCAGCGCCAAGACGTCGATACGGATCTGGCTGGCCGAATGTGGGTGCTCGCTGAGCCATCGCGCGGCTAAACGTCGAAGCCGGGCTGCCTTGGCCGGTGTGACGGCCTCAGCAGGCGATCCATACCTGGCCGATCGGCGCGTCTTGACCTCGTAGAACACCAACGCATCCGAGTCGAGGCCGATGATGTCGATCTCGCCCAACTGGCAGCGCCAATTGCGCTCCACGATCTGCACTCCACGTGCAGCCAAATGATCGGCGGCGAATTGTTCGCCGAAGTCGCCGATTGTGCGTGCCACTCGATGCGGCATACCCCCATGGGCCATGGTGACCACCTCCTGGGATCACCATCCGCCAAAACTCCCCGCCAACTCGGCCGTCCAGCGTAATTGTGGACGTAAACCCACGCCCAAAAAGGTGTGGACATCGGCTCATGCCTCTTGGGGCGTTTCCCACCGCGCCACCGGCGGAGGCCCTATTCCCCGAAGCCCGTTTTCGGAATCTCCAAATCTGAGGGGGCCAACTCTTCGACGTTGACGTCCTTGAAGGTGATCACCCGGACCTTCTTCACGAAGCGGGCCGGACGGTACACATCCCACACCCAGGCATCGGCCATCGTGACCTCGAACCAGGTTTCGCCATCCCCTGTCCGTACCTGCACGTCAACCTGATTGGCAAGATAGAACCGCCGCTCAGTCTCTACGACGTGAGTGAAGAGCCCTACGACGTCACGGTATTCACGGTAGAGCGACAGTTCCATGTCCGTCTCGTACTGTTCCAGATCTTCAGCGCTCACGTCCGGCTCACCTCCAGGGTCGTTCGGGTCAGATTCCAACTGCGTCGATGGTGCTCGCACGTGCCCTGCTCGCGCAAGGCTTGCACATGGTCCGGCGCTGCATACCCCTTGTTGATCTTCCACTGGTAGCAGGGGTGAGCCTCGTGTAGTCGCACCATCTCAGCGTCTCGCTCGACTTTGGCCAACACACTGGCCGCTGCGACCGATGAGCATCGCATGTCCGCCTTGATCATCGTTCGCACCGGCGGCGGCGCGGCCATCCGCTCGGGCCCACTGGCGGTGCCTTCGCGGCCGGACTCGGCTAGATCGGCCAGGCCGAACAATCCGACGCGGTCGGGTGCCGTCAGCCAGTCATAGTTGCCGTCAAGGAGGACCACGTCGGGAGTCAGCCCGCAGGCCTTCAAAGCCCTCTCCCCAGCGAGGCGAAGCCCAGTCATGATCCCCCATTGATCTATTTCGGCCGGGCTGGCGTGCCCTACCCCGAAACTGAGCGCCCAGGACTTGATGGCAGGCACCATCGAATTACGGACAGCGCTGCTGAGCAACTTCGAGTCTTTGACGCCTCGCGGTGCCGACCGGGACATCAGATCAATGGCCACCACGCCCACACTCACCGGCCCCGCCAACGCTCCGCGCCCTACCTCGTCCATTCCTACGAGCACGGGGTAGCCGTCGCGCTGCAACTGCCGCTCGACCCGCAAGGAGGGGCGAGTTGACGGCTGCTTCGTGGCGCGAGCGACGGTCACGGAGTTACGGACTCTGCGGCGTGGGCGGCTCGCCGATATCGCTAAAGGTCTGCGGGTTCTGGAACCAATCGGCCCGCCCCAGCGGCCACACCAAGGCCATCGCTTGGCCTACGACCCGATCAGTGGGCACCGAACCTGCGGCACCCGTCCCGTCGTCGTGCAGCCGCGAATCGCCGGAAATGGAGCGGTGATCACCCATCACCCACAGACTGTCTGCAGGCACCGTGATGTCGAACGGCAGTTGGCTGGGCTCGTCGCCTGGAAATAGGTAGTCCTCGTCCAGCGGCACACCATTGACGGTCACCCGACCGTCGGCATCGCAGCACTCGACACGATCACCGCCCACACCGATGACGCGCTTGATGAGGTGATTGCCTTGCCCGGTTGGGGCCAGGCCCACAAATTCCAGGCCGTGCACGATCGGATTGAGGATCGGACCGCGGTCCGTCGTCACCTCAGGTGGAAGCCAGTTGTCTGGGTCCTCGAAGACGACGACGTCGCCGCGGTCGATGTCGAATGGCCCAGCTTGAATCTTGCTGACAATGACCCGGTCACCGAAAACGAGCGTGTTTTCCATGGACCCCGACGGAATCCAGAATGCCTGCACCACGAAAGTCTTGATCAGGAAAGAAATGACCAGCGCGATCGCGGCGATGGACAGGATCTCCTTGACGAAACCCCATGCCTTGGAGCCTGGGGTCGACGACCTACGAGACGTGGTTGACGAATCCAGGCTTGACGAGCCGTCGCCCGGCGTATCGTCGTGCGCATGCGCCGAGGGC
>JBBSVB010000368.1:0-2756 GCA_038233875.1 Actinomycetales bacterium
ACGGGAACGACGCTGTTGTACCGCGCCCCGGTGCCGTCGGACAGCAGCGCTGGGGACTCAGCGTCGGTCCAATGCACGCTGTTCCCGACAGACAAGCTGTGCAACACGTGGCCGCGTGCTGCTTCGAGCAGCTCATCAACTCCGGCACCTTGCGCGGCCACGACGTCGAACGCGCTGTGCTCACCGCCACCGGTGGTGAAGACCGCGGCCGCCTCGGCCTGTCGCAGCCGCCGCGCTTGCGTCAAGACCAGCGGCATCACGTGGGCCGGATCGTCCTCGACCAGCAACGCGCGATTGATCTGACGGATGGTCTCACTCGTTGCTCGATGACTTTGTGCCTCGAGGCGTTGTCGGGTCAGGTCGATCACGCCCCCGGCGACCACGGTCAACGCTTCAAGCATCACCTGATCCTCGTCAGTGAACGGTTGTCCCTGCGTCTTTTCCGTGACGTAGAGGTCACCGAACACGGTGGACCCGATGCGTATCGGCATACCGAGGAGGGTGTGCATCGGCGGGTGCCCGTGCGGGAATCCCACCGCATCGGACTCCTGCATCACGTCAACCAGGCGGACCCCCCTCGGGTTCTTCATCATTCGACCCAAGACCCCCGTGCCGCGTGGGGGATCTCCGATCTCACGCCGCTCCTGGTCGGACAGTCCGTGTGTGACAAAGTGGGCCAGCCGCGTCGGGTCGTCCTCATCCAGCACCCCCATCGCTGCGTATCGGGCCTCGGTCATCTCAGCGGCCACCTCAACGATGCGACCCAACAAACCGTCCAGATCAGTGGGGTCGAGCGCGCTTAGATCCTGCACTTTGCTCAGCAAAGAACGCACCGGGTTACGGTGCGGGTGACAATTCGCCGAAGACGCCGGCTCCATGACAGCCAACTTAGCGGCAGGAGGCGGCCCTCCTGCTGACAACCTGCACACAACCCTCCAATCCATCCAACCGCGGGCATGGTCGACTCCTAGTGACGTGTCCTGCGCCGAGTGCACTCAGGACGATGGGATGTTGCCTGCGAGCAATCGAGCGAGGACGCTCACCGTTCGAGTCTCGATGCGTGATTCCGCCGCCACAACCAGGTGGGACCGACTGAGACCGCGGTGCGGTACCTTGCATCATGCTCATGGGGAAGGTCGCAGATCCTCAACGATTCGAATCCACTGCAGACCCGTGGTTCACCGCAGACGAATGGTCCACCGTCGTCCGTAGTGAAGGCAGTTCACACGTGGTCTTGGTGGTTCAGCCATGCCGCGACCTGTCCGTCGTTGCGTTTGAGTGCGTTCTGTCGGGACTGCCGACGATTGAGCGCACACGCATCGAGGCGCTCCAGCGATGGCCGGATCGCCTCAACTCGGCTATCGGTTGGCACCTCCTCCACCGGATGGCGCGTCAGCACGGGATGACGGTCTACCGCGACATCGATGGTCGCCCTTGCGCCGACCCTCCATCCGACGTCGGCCTGTCGCACAGCCATCGTTGGGTCGCCGTGGCCCTGAGTCGCCCCGGTCGCATAGGCGTCGACATCGAAGCGATCCGCTCCGTTTCGATGTTCCTGGAACGACGGTGCCTGACCGCATACGAGATGGCCTGGCTCAACGAGGTCGAGCCAGGGCCGACGCGTGACCGCCGATTCTTTCGGGTGTGGACCGCCAAAGAGGCCTACCTGAAGGCGCTCGGTGTGGGGCTCTCGGTCGATCCCCAAGACGTCACCATCGACTGTTATGGCGCACAACCGGCCTTGCTGGGCGAGGATGCTGAGCATTGGGAGTTCACCTTCGACTCCCCCACGCCAGGGTTGTGTATGACGGTCTGCACCGAGCGCACCTCGTGACACCCCCGACCGGTCTCCTCGACATACTCACCGCTGCTGCCCACCAATCGCCCGAGCAGGTCATTGTTCACGTGGACGGTGACGGCGGCGAGCACGCCCAGACCCACCGCGAGTTGCTCGATGACGCCTTACGGGTGGCCGGTGGATTTCGGGCGGCGTCGATCGCCGCTGGGACGCCGGTGATCGTCGTGTTAGGCGGCAGCGCCGACTTCTTAGCCAGTTTCTGGGGTGCCATAGCCGCCGGACTCGTTCCGGTCCCGATGGCAGCCGTCCCAGCCACGGTGTATGCCGTGTGGTCCCACCTCGACCACCCCCCGGTCATCACGGACGACACGGTGGTCCAAGCACTCTGCGCAGCGACATCGGGTGGCCCGCGGCTGCTGAACGTCGCCGACCTGCGAACCTCGGCACCGATCAAAGAAGTCCACACACCCGATCGCAGCGACGTCGCCTTCCTGCAGTTCTCCTCCGGCAGCACCGGCACCCCCAAAGGTGTCGAACTGACGCACGCCAACGTGCTCGTCAACATCGAACAGGCCCGCGCCACCGGTGCCGTCAACGAGGACGACGTGATCGTGTCGTGGCTGCCCTACTTCCACGACATGGGTCTCATCGGTGCTCACCTCACCCCGCTGTCGGCCCGCATCAAACAGGTGAAACTCGACCCCGTCGACTTCGGCAAGCGGCCCGCGCTCTGGTACGAAACCGCGCAGCGACACCAGGCCACATTGCTTCCGATGGCTGGCTTCGCGCTTGCTGTGACGATCCAACGCGTGCCAGGCGAGCAGGTCGCCGCTCTCGATCTGAGCACGGTGCGTCTGGTCGGCGTCGGCGCAGAGCCGATATCGGTGCGGATGTGGCGCGATTTCATCGCGCATATGGCCCCGGCCGGGCTCAAGGCAATGGCCCTCGCGCCCCTCTA
>JBBSVB010000369.1:0-2747 GCA_038233875.1 Actinomycetales bacterium
CAGGACGCTCTGCAACAGGCCGTAGACCAAGGCGGCACGGTCGTCACCGGTGGCGAACGAGTCCTACAGGACGCCGCCGAAGGCGCCTACTACGTGAAACCGGCCATCGTGCGTATGCCGAGCCAGACCGAAATCGTCCGCACGGAGACCTTCGCTCCCATCCTGTACGTGCTGACCTACGACACGTTCGCCGAGGCCATCGCGTTGAACAACGACGTGCCGCAGGGTTTGTCGTCGTCGGTGTTCACCCAAGACCAGGCCGAGGGCGAGATCTTCACCTCCGCCGAAGGCTCGGATTGCGGCATCGCCAACGTCAACATCGGCACCTCCGGCGCAGAGGTCGGCGGTGCCTTCGGCGGCGAGAAGCAGACTGGTGGCGGACGCGAGTGCGGCTCCGACGCCTGGCGCGGCTACATGCGGCGAGCCACGAACACCATCAACTACTCCGGGGAGTTGCCGCTGGCCCAGGGGGTGGACTTCTCCCCGGCTTAAATGTAGCAACATAGGTGCTACATTTAAGGGCATGGAGCGGATCGGAGTTCGGGAACTGCGGCAGCACGCGTCACGCTACGTCGCGCTGGTCAAACAGGGTCAGACGGTGCAAGTGACCGAGCGCGGTTAACTTGTTGCGCTGCTGGTCGCGCCGCACCCATCCGTGACGGCCCGCGAGCGGCTCATCGCCGATGGCCTTCTGCTGGCGGCACCACATCGTGGGCATGGACTACCCGAGCCTTTGCCAGGCGCAAATGGGCCAAGCAACGCCGAGCTTCTTGCCCTGGAACGGGACGAGCGTCTGTGATCTACCTCGACTCGTCGGCAGTGATGAAGTTGGTGCGTGCCGAGCCGGAGACCGATGCGCTACGTGAGTGGCTAGAGAAAAACAGCGCAGAGTCGTTAGTGACCAGCGAACTGGGCCGCGTAGAGGTATTGCGTGCCGCGCGGCGCGTCGATGAGCCCACAGTCGCGCAGGCTCGAGCAGTGATCGACTTCTTCGACCTCGTCCCCCTGGATCGGGCCGTGCAGGACCGCGCCTGCGTGATCGGATCTGCGTTGCTTCGGACTCTCGACGCGCTGCACCTCGCGTCGGCGTTGCTGATCAAGGGCGACGTGTCGAGCTTCGCCTCGTATGACGTCCGCCTCGCCGAAGCGGCTGCAGACGCAGGCCTGCCTGTGGTTGCGCCGGGGCAAGCCGCTTAGCTGAAACCAGATGGGTTGGGCGTGCGCCAGGATAAGGCCATGGCCGAGCCCATCGACAGCTTCTTCCTCGATCAGGCGCCGCTGCTAGAGCCACGGCCGGAGGCGGCCCTGCCCGCAGAGCTCGATGGCGAGTTGGCGTTGCAGCTCTTCGACTCGCAGTTGCGGAGTCGTCACCTGGACTTGGCGGCGCGGTGGCTGCGCAGCGAGGGCCGCGGTTTCTACACGATCGGGTCGTCGGGGCACGAGAGCAACGCGGCGGTGGCGGTGGCGCTGCGACCCACGGACCCTGCGTTGCTGCACTACCGCTCGGGTGGGTTTTATCTGCAGCGCGCCGCCGGTGTGCCGGGGCACGACGCCGTCCGGGACGTGCTGCTGGGCTTGATGGGCGCCGCTGAGGAGCCGATCTCCGGTTCTCACTGTCCCGGGCGGCGAGGCTGGGCGCGCAGAGTCCGTGGCCGGCGGACTCCGTCGTGGTGGCGAGTTTTGGGGACGCCTCGGCCAACCACTCCACCGCGGTGGGCGCGATCAACGCCGCCGCGCAGACCGCATACCAAGGGCTGCCGATGCCGTTGCTGTTGGTCTGCGAGGACAACGGCATCGGGATCAGCGTGCGCACGCCGAAGGGGTGGATTGCCTCCACCTACTCCGAGCGGGCGGGGCTGGCCTACTTCAGCGCCGACGGTCACGACCTGGTTGCAACGCTGCGGGCCTCCCGCGAGGCCGCGAACTACGTACGGACCCACCGCAAGCCGGCGTTCCTGCATCTGCGCACCGTACGGCTGATGGGCCACGCTGGCGCGGACGTCGAGTCGGCATACCGGACTCAGGGCGAGATCGCTGCCGAGATGGCGCTGGACCCGGTGCTGGGCACCGCGCGACTCCTGGTGGCCACCGGTGTGCTGAGCCCAGCTGAGGTGATCGCGCGCTACGAAGAGATCAGGGATGAGGTGCGCGACACGGCGACGGCAGTGTCGTCTTTGCCGAAACTCAAGGGTGCTGCGGCCGTGATGCAGCCCCTGGTCATGCCCGACCCCACCAGCGTCGCGGCGCTCGCCGAGACCCCGGCCGACGCCGCAGCGCGCACCCGGATCTTCGGTGCCACCCTGCCCGAAGACGAAGGGCCGCTGACTCTGGCGCAGTCCATCAACCGTGCTTTGCTCGACGGGGCAGCCAGCGACGGTGGGCTGATCACCTTTGGGGAGGACGTGGGCCGCAAGGGCGGGGTGTATGGCGTCACTCGCCTGCTGCAGCGACGCCTCGGCACGGCGCGGGTGTTTGACACGCTGTTGGACGAGCAGTCGATTCTGGGTATGGCGTTGGGCGCGGGACTGGCCGGGCTGCTGCCGGTCCCGGAGATCCAGTACCTCGCCTACCTGCACAACGCGGAGGATCAGCTGCGCGGGGAGGCGGCGACGCTGCCCTTCTTCTCGAACGGGCAATTTCACAACCCGATGGTGGTGCGGGTCGCGGGCTACGGATACCAGAAGGGGTTCGGCGGGCACTTCCACAACGACGACGCGCTCGGGGTGTTGCTCGACATCCCGGGCCTG
>JBBSVB010000370.1:0-2747 GCA_038233875.1 Actinomycetales bacterium
CAATCCGGCATACGCAGGCGCGGGTGGTCGGGCTGTGCGCCGGCTACCAACTGTTAGGCCAACGCATCCACGACGACGTCGAATCGCGCGAGGGAACCGTCAACGGGCTCGGCCTGCTCGACGTCGAGACCACGTTTGAATCGCCCAAGGTGGTCTCGCGGGCCAGTGGTCACGTCGGAGAGACGGCGGTGGAGGGCTACCAGATCAGGTGGGGTCGACCTCGCGGAGCCGCTCGTCCGTGGCTCGAACTGGACGGTAGCCCCGAAGGCGCGCGAAGCGCTGACGGCAGCGTGTGCGGCACCAGCCTGCACGGAGTTTTGGATGGCGACGCCTTCCGGCACGCGGTCCTGGCCGACGTCGCCGCCACCCGGAGCCGCACCTTCACTCCCGCTACCCGGCCGTACGCCGCGGCCCTCGAAGACCATCTAGAGCACCTCGCCGATTGGGTCGAGAAGTACGTCGATATCGATGCACTCCGCACGCTCGGGGCCACCGCGAGCGCCCCCGGAGAAGGGCAGGGATGGACATGATCACTCTCATCCTCGGCGGCACCCGGTCCGGCAAGTCAGCCCACGCCGAAGCCCTGGTGGCCACACTGGCGACTTCGCACGGGCTTGGCGTTCGCTACGTTGCCACCGCCGAAGTCGATCCCATTGACGCCGACCATGTCGCTCGGATCACGGCCCACCAAGAGCGTCGACCGGCCCACTGGATCAGCGCCGAGTGCCCCCATCCCGGCGACCTGCTTCGCGAGTTGCGGGACGCTCCGGAGGTGGTGTTGGTGGATTCGCTGGGCTCCTGGCTGGTGCGCCACCACGACTTCGTGACCGACACGCCTGCGCTACTTAGTGCCCTGCAGTCGCGCACCTCGCCCACGGTCTTGGTCAGCGAAGAGGTGGGCCTGGCGGTGCATCCGCCGACGCCGCTGGGCCGGATGTACGTCGACGCCGTGGGCACTCTCAACCAACAGGTCGCCCGCATCGCCGACCGCGCCGTCCTCATCGTGGCGGGCCGGACGCTGGAATTGGGCCGATGAGCATCGCCACCCGGGCGCTCGCCGTCTCCGTGGGGTTGCTGCTCGACCGACAGTTCGGTGAGCCGCCCACCGCGTGGCACCCGGTGGCTTGGTTTGGCACGGCAATGACCGCGTTCGAACACCGCACGTATGCCGACACGCGGGCTCGGGGGACGGCGTACGCACTGGTTGGGGTGGGTTTGGGTGCCGCGACTGGGCGACTCCTCGGCTCGAACGCCGCAGCAACGGCCTTCGCGACCGCGGTCTGCGTGGACGGACGGGAGTTGAGCTCCGTTGCCGCGCAGATTGAAACCTTCGTCCTCGCCGACGACCTGCCCGGAGCCCGCACGGCATTACCGTCGCTGGTCGGGCGCGATCCCAGCGAGCTGGCGACCAGCGAGATTTGCGCGGCCGTCATCGAGTCTGTCGCCGAGAACTCGGTCGATGCCGTCGTCGCCCCCGTGTTCTGGGGCGTGCTGCTCGGGGCGCCAGGGGCCTGCGCCTACCGCGCTATCAACACGATGGACGCGATGGTGGGCCATCGCGGTGCCCGGTACGGACGATTCGGCACCGCAGCTGCGATCATCGACGACGTGGCCAACTACGTGCCAGCCCGGATCTTTGCGGTGCTGGTTGCCGTGGTGCAGCCGAACAGGGCCTCGACCGTCGCGAGGTTGGCAGCCCGCGACGCGGGTGCCCATCCGTCGCCGAACGCTGGCGTTGCCGAGACCGCTATGGCCGCTGCGCTGGGCCGCGAGTTGGGCGGCCCTCTGCATTACGGGCCGCTGCGTGAGGATCGCCCTCGCCTCGGTGATGGACCCCGGCCGACCGCTGCAGACGTGACGCGGGCGATCGAGATCAGCCGACGAGTTGAGCGCGGGTTGACTGCTCTGCTGATCGTGGTCTCTGCGCGCAGATTGCTGCGTCGAGGGCTTGGCAGAGGTCGTTAATCAGGTCGCGGGCATCCTCGAGCCCGACCGCTAGACGCAGCAGGGACTCGGCAGGGCGCGCTGGTCCGTCCACCGGTCGGTGCGTCAACGACGCCGGATGCTGGATCAAGGTGTCGACCCCGCCGAGAGACACAGCGTGGCCGATGAGGGCGCACGACTGCGCCACCACGATGGCCTGCTCGAACGACGCGACCTCGAAGGCCAACACGGCTCCCGGGCCCGACATTTGCGTGCCGACGAGACCGCGTGGATCTGACCCTGGCAGCCCCGGATAGTGCACCGCGCGGACCGCCGCGTGGCTGCTCAGCCAGGTGGCGACAACACCGGCGGTGGCCTGTTGGGCCCGCACCCGCACCGGCAGCGTCTGCAGCCCTCGGTGCGCCTGATACGCGGCCATCGGATAAAGAATCCCTCCGGTGATCGCCCGCACACTACGAATGCGCGCGGCCCATTCTTCGTCGGTGGCGATGACGCCGGCCAGCAGATCGCCATGACCGCCGATGAACTTGGTGGCCGAGTGCAGCACGATGCGCGCGCCGTGCGCGATGGGTTGCTGAAGCACCGGGGTGGCAAAGGTGTTGTCGACCAGCACCGGCACGTCGCCCGAGGCCGCAACGACGGCGGAAATGTCCACGAGGTCTAGGGACGGGTTAGCCGGGGTCTCGACGATGACCAGCCCCGTGTCCTCGGTGATGACGTCGGCGACTTCGTGCGCCGCGGCATACGTCACGGATGTCCCGAGCAAACCGGTGGCCAGGATGTGATCGCTACCCCCGTAGAGC
>JBBSVB010000371.1:0-2738 GCA_038233875.1 Actinomycetales bacterium
CCTGAACCGCCACGATCCGCAGGTGAGCCCCGACACCACACCCAAATCCATGGCCCCGAAGGCTCGGCGAGTCCTATTCGTGTGCACCGCCAACACTGCCCGCTCCCACCTCGCCGCCGCCCTGTGGCGGCAATCCAGCACCGTCGACACCGCCTCGGCAGGAACCCACCCAGGCCCGTGCATCAACCCTGCGGCCATCGCCACCGCTGCACGCCACCACCTCGTCCTGCCCGACATCACACCGCAACTGCTCGAGGACACTCTTCACACCAACGACCTCGTCATCACCGTATGCGACCGTGCCCACGAAGAGCTCGAAAGCTACGGTTGGGCCCACTGGTCCATCCCTGACCCCGTCCCACACGGCACCGAGGCAGCATTCGAAAAGACACACCACGCTCTGTCCGAGCGCATCCAAAGCCTCGCCAGCCAGTTCTGAACCACAGATCCAGGGCCCTAGAGTCGGGCTCACGTGAGGGTGGAACTGTCCACAGAAGTGTTGTTCGCGCAGAACAGTGCGGGGTTGTCCCCCGACGCAGGCAAGACGATTGATGTTGCACTGGAGGTGCTCGACGGTCAGGACGGCTCTAGCCGAGGAGTTGGGCTCGAAGTGGCCATTGGAAGCCGAAGGGTTTGGGGAGTCTGAGCCGGTGGCTGAAGAGAAGGGTGATACCGATGAGATTGAGGCTGCGCAGGACCGTAACCGCCGCGTTGGGATCACCGTGGAGAAGCAGTCGAGCCTAGGTCAACGCCGCTCAGCAGGGATGTCTTGTATACAGTACGAGCATTCAGTGGCACTCTTCATCAATGAGGCCCATGCGGATGTGGTCAGCCGCCGTAACGTCGGCGATTGTTTCGACACTTTTGTGCGTAGTGCCCGCCCAGGCTGCCCCCCGGGCGTGCTACCCGGATACGGCGACGAGGACGTGGGAGCAGTGGGTCTCGTCGCCGTCGTACGGGATCTTTCCGGTCTCCTCCAACGAGGCTGCGTGGCAGATGCTGCACGTCGGTGGACTACGCGCCCATAACGACCTGACGAGGAAGTACGGCACCACGACGCGGGCTTGGGGTGCTGCGCCGTCTGGGTTCTCGACGGAGCGGGATTCTCGTTACACCGTGAACCGTTGGGACCCCATTGGTTATGTCGACTTTCTCTATGACCTTCAGCAAGAGAAATTGATTTCTTCGGCTTTGACGGCTGAGGTTTTGGGGTATGCAGAGAAGGCGCCACAGCGGGGAAGCGTCACGGTTGCGAATGCCCTGGTGGCGAAAATCCCCGGTGGACCGTATCCACAAAAGCACGGGTGGATCCCCGCCAACGGTCAGTACGGCAGGCAGACCGACGGGACGCACAACGGGTCCGCCATCTTCACCGCTGGCGACGGGCGGAAGTACGCGCTGGCCATCGGCATACGAGACAACAACAGCTACACGGCGATCAACTACATGGCGAATGCCTCGCGGGCTATATACGACAAGGTGAACTCGGGGGCCAGTCTCGCCTCGATTCAGCGGACCGTCACCGCGCAGGGGCGAGACAGTCGACCAACCATTGACGACATTGTCATCGGGCTGCGCATGATCGAATCCGGCGAGAAAGCCACCTATGACGGTCTTCGCTCTGGGGATGGCCCCTTGCACCGCGCCTCGGTGGCCAAGTGGATGTGGGTTGTTGGCGCCCTGCAACTGCATGATGGCCGAGGCTGTGGGCCCGTGACGAATATCGACGACGGCAGCCCCGACGACACCTACGAGCTCATCTTCTATCGCGGCGATGGTGAAACCGTCAACGGGTCCACCACTCAGCCACAGTTCATGAATTACGACCTGGCCAGCGCGGGGAAACGTTCAGGAACGCCTGCACGTCGGGCAGTACTCGTCCGATTGGACTCAGATCGTCCCGGGCAGTTTCAGCGGGGACCGCAAGGACGAAGTGTTGTTCTACGCGAAACCGTCCGGGCGGTATGAGGTCTGCCAACTCACTCGGACGGGACGATCGGTCAGCGTATGCAGAAGGGGACCTACTCCAAGCGGTGGGACCAGATCGTGGCCATGGATGTCGATGGTGACGATCGCGATGAGCGCATGTTCTACGAGGCTGCCACCGGGGATTACCTGGTCTATCGGGTCAACCACGAGGGAAGGTTGCTGGTCGTCTCTCCAGTGGTCGCTATTCGAAGAACTGGACCAGTATCGAGGCCGGCAACATCGATATACGCGACGCGGCCGACGAGGCCTCCTTCTACCGGAGCGCTGATGGTCTCTACCGCTACTACAACCTCGCCCAATAGCGGATCTATCCGAGCCCGATTCCGCGCCGGCAACTACAGCACCGGGTGGTCCGAAGTCGCCATGGTCGACTACTCGTTGTCATTGCCAGGGACTGAACTTTTGCTCTATCGATCCAGAGACGGTCGGGCGGTGTACTACGACCTCAGCAGTGCTGGCCGAGCCAGCAACCCGACATCTGCTGGCTACTCAACGCGGTGGTCGCAGATCGTGGCAGCGGACTTCCGATAAGAGCGGGTGCAATTCGGCGGCGCAGGCGTGAGCAGCGATTAGGTAGGCGTCATACGCCGCCGGTATCGTGTGCGGGTTGCCGCGTGATGGCACCCTGTGGATAACTCGCCCGCTGTTCGCGGCTGGCTGGCACACTGGGGTCTTCCCGTGACAGCACGTATCGCAACCCTCCTGCCACGGAGAGACCGTGGCCGCTTAAGACCGAAGGAGGTGGGTTA
>JBBSVB010000372.1:0-2717 GCA_038233875.1 Actinomycetales bacterium
AGGCAGAGGCAGAGGCCCAGGCCCAGGCAGAGGCAGAGGCACAGGCCCAGGCAGAGGCAGAGGCCCAGGCCCAGGCAGAGGCAGAGGCACAGGCCCAGGCAGAGGCAGAGGCAGAGGCAAAGGCCCAGGCCCAGGCAGAGGCAGAGGCACAGGCCCAGGCAGAGGCTGAGTCGCAAGCAGAGGCAGAGGCTGCGACACGTGCCGAGCGTGAAAGCAACAGCGGTGGCTCTGCCTCGCGTTCACGAGAACGTGACAGCGGCTCGTCGAGTGAGTCGTCCAGGTCCTCGAACTCCTCAAGCGGCGGCGAGTCGTCTGCTCAGCAGGCACCCGAGCCGCCCGCAGAGCCTGAGCCCGCAGGGGCCCCCGCGCCATCAGGCAGCCCTAAGTCCATCGCCCGTTCGATGCTCAGCAACTACGGCTGGGGCGGCGACCAGTTCGGTTGCCTCGAGTCGCTGTGGACCAAGGAAAGTGGTTGGAACCCCTCGGCCTCCAACCCGTCCTCGGGTGCTTACGGCATCCCGCAGTCTTTGCCCGGCTCCAAGATGGCCTCGGCCGGCTCAGACTGGCAAACGAACCCGGCCACCCAGATCAAGTGGGGCTTGGGCTACATCGACGGTCGTTACGGCAGCCCCTGCGGCGCCTGGGCCCACAGCCAAGCCAACAACTGGTACTGAGTTTCCGAGGTTGACCCTCTCATAGATAACGTAGCGAACGGCCCGGCCCAGATGCCGGGCCGTTCGTCGTCGTGCAGAATAGCCGCGTGCCCCAAAGCCCCGAAGATGTTGCTTCCGCAGTCAGTGACCACCCTGCGCTAAAAGCCCTTGCCCGCGCAGGGTACGCGGTCAACGGTGTTCTGCATCTGCTGATCGCCGCGATCGTGGCCCGTGTGGTGTTAGGCGGAGGTGGCGAGGCTGAACCGTCGGGTGCCCTGCAGGCAGTGGCTGAAGCGCCGCTGGGTGGGATTTTGTTGTGGGTCGTGTTCGTGGGCTACGCAGGCTTGGCCATCTGGCAGGCGCTTGACGCCGTGACCGGGTATCGACCGGGGGGCGACGCAGCCTCGATTGCCGACCGTCTCAAAGACGGCGGAAAGGCCGGGGTGTATGCCGTTCTGGCCTGGACCACCTGGCGATTCGCCAGCGGCGGAGGCACAGATAGCGGCGAAAGCACCGCCGACTTCACGGCCGCGCTCATGTCCGTTCCGTGGGGACGGGGCTTGGTGGCGCTGGTCGCGGTAGGCGTGGCTGTGGTGGGAGGTTTTCACATCTGGAAGGGCCTGACGAGGCGGTTCTTGAGAGACCTGGAAGGCAACGCTGACGGACACCTTGGCGACAGCGTCACGGCAGCTGGGCTGGTGGGGTATGCCGCGAAGGGGGCTGCTTTGATCATGGTCGCGGCGCTCTTCGGTTGGGCGGCTTGGACCGCAGACCCGCAGGAAGCCACCGGTCTAGATGGTGCCATTCAAACTGTCTCGAGCAGCCCATTCGGTGCAACGATCTTGGTCATCGTCTCCGTGGGATTCGTCGCCTACGGGGCCTACTGCTTCGCCCGCGCTCGCTATGCGAGGGTGTGAGGCCGGGTCATCGTCAGCACGTCGAGGGCTTGATCCAACTGCTCTTCGGTGAGTTCACCAGAGTCAATGTGGCCTCGAGCAATCACTACCTCGCGGATCGTGGTGCGATCGGCTAGCGATTGCTTGGCGACCGCTGCCGCTGCGTCATACCCGATAAAGGCATTGAGGGGCGTCACGATCGACGAGGAGGCCATCGCCATGTGGGCGCAGTGCTCCACGTTGGCCTCGAGCCCGTCGATCACCGAGTCCGCCAGCGCGCGTGAGGTGCTGGCCAGCAGGGTGAGCGATTCAACGACGCAGCTGCCCATCACCGGCAACATCACGTTGAGTTCGAAAACACCGGACGCGCCAGCCACAGTCATGGTGGTGTCGTTGCCGATCACGCGCGCGCACGCCATCAACGTGGCCTCACAGATCACTGGATTGACCTTCCCCGGCATGATGCTGGAACCGGGTTGCAGATCCGGGAGTCGGAGCTCACCGAGCCCGGTGCGCGGCCCAGAGCCCATCCACCGCAGATCGTTGCAGATCTTGGTCAACGAGACGGCCAAGACCTTCGCGGTGCCAGAAACGTGAACGAGGGCGTCTTGAGCGGACTGAGCCTCGAAGTGGTCGGTGGCCTCGCGCAGGGGCAGGCTCGTGTTGTCCGCCAGGATCGCAATGACCTTCTGCGCGAATTCTGGGTGGGCATTGAGCCCCGTCCCGGCGGCGGTGCCACCGAGCGGCAACTCACACACCTGCTCGGCAGCGGCCATGAGGCGCTCGCGGGCTAACTCGATCTGTCGGGCATAGCCTGAAAACTCCTGACCGAGGGTGACCGGCACCGCATCCATCAGGTGAGTGCGCCCGGCCTTGACGACGTCGACATACTCGGCGGCCTTGGCGCTCAAGGCGTCGTGCAGGCGCTCTAGCGCCGGGTCGAGCGTGTCCTGCGCCAACTGCGCGGCCACGATGCGCAGGGCGGTGGGGAAGGTGTCGTTGCTCGATTGGCCCGCGTTGACGTGGTCGTTGGGGTGCACGGTCACGTCGGAGTTGGTGGTGGCGAGCCGGGCCAGCACCTCGTTGACGTTCATGTTCGTTGAGGTGCCAGAGCCGGTCTGATAGACGTCGACCGGAAAGTGCTGGTCGTGCTGGCCGTCGGTGACCT
>JBBSVB010000373.1:0-2696 GCA_038233875.1 Actinomycetales bacterium
CGCTCTTGCGGTCGGCCAGGTATTCGTTCATCTCGCGCTTGATGCTCGGGAGCAGGAAGTAGACGCCCAGCAGGTTGACGAAGCCGCAGACGAACAGGAACGAGTCGGCCAGACCCAGCACCTCACTGAAGCCGAGGACACATCCGGCAACCGTCAGGAACAAGAACACACAGCGGTAGATCACGTTGACAATCTGCGACTCACCGAAGAGGTAGTTCCAGGCCTTGTTGCCGTAGTAGGACCAGGTGATGAGCGTCGAGATGGCGAACAGGGCCACTGCGGCAGCCAACACGTACGGGAACCACGAGATGACGCTCTCGAACGCATCCGAGGTCACGGCAACGCCACCGCCGTAGACGTAGTCCGTGCCTTCAGCTGAAATACCCTCACGGGTTTCGGTGTAGAAGGAGGTGTCCGCGATAATGATGGCCAGGGCGGTCATCGTGCAGATGACCACCGTGTCGATGAAGGGCTCGAACAGGGCCACGAAGCCCTCGGAGACCGGACGACGGGTCTTGACCGCGGAGTGCGCGATGGGCGCCGAGCCCAGGCCGGCTTCGTTCGAGAACGCCGCTCGCTGCAGACCGACGATCAGCACACCGAAGAAGCCACCGGTCAAGGCGTCGGGGCTGAAGGCGCCGCTGAAAATTCTGCCCAAGGCGGGGATGATGTCACCAGCATTGCCGAGGATGACGATCAGGCAGGCCAACACGTAGACCCCACCCATGAAGGGCACCAGGGTGGCGGTGACCTTACCGATGGACTTAATGCCACCGAGGATGACCAACCCGATGATCGTGGCCAAGACCAAGCCGAAGATGATCGCACCGGCCGAGTTAGCCAGGAAGCTGTCTTCTGCGCCACCAGTGACCGTAACCGCCTGCGAGTAGGTCTGATTGGCCTGGAACATGTTGCCACCAGCGACCCCGAAGAACAGGATGGAGACGGCGAAGATGCCAGTCAGCCCAGTCGCGACGAACTTCGGGAACTTGTTGAAGGCAACCGGGAGGTACTTGAAAGGCCCGCCGGAGACCGTGCCGTCCTCGTAGACGGTGCGGTATTTCACGCCCAAGGTGCACTCGGCGAACTTGGTGGCCATGCCGAAGAGGCCGGCCAGGACCATCCAGAAGGTGGCACCCGGACCACCGATCACCATGGCTGCGCCCACACCCGCGATGTTGCCGAGGCCAACGGTGCCAGACACAGCTGAGGTGAGGGCTTGGTAGTGCGGAATCTCGCCAGGGTCATCGGGTGAGGAGAACTTGCCCCGAATGACCTCCACTGCGGTCTTGAGGCCGCGGATCTGGATGAAGCCGAGGTAGAAGGTGATGATGAGGGCGGCTGCGAGCAGCCACATGACGATCCACGGCATCGGGAAGAAGCCTGGGGACCAGAAGACGACGGCGGCCATGAACTCGTTGAATGGCGCGAACACACTGTTGATTGCACTGTCGATGGTGGCGAAGAAGCCCGTGGGCTCGACTTCCGCCTGCATGGGGAGGATCAGGGTTTTAGTCAACATCCGGCAATAGGACCGCGTCATGGCCCTATGAGCAAGCGTTTACACGCATACGTGACCAAACTGTGATCTTGCTGAGGGAGCAATGAACATTGCGTGAACGTCGTTCAGTGTGGCGCAGAACCGCCGCTCCCACCCTGGCGCAGCGGATCTGCCTTGTCCATCTGGGACACTACTGGCCATGACCACTCCCGTCTCTTCGACGTCGTCGCTGCGCCCCATTTCGCTTCCCGAGCGCCCCAGCGTTGAGGGTTTGGAGCAGAAGTGGTCGGCCACATGGGATGCCGAGCAGACCTTCGCCTTTGATCGCGCCGCGGCACTCGCCGCGCCGCGCGAGCAACTGTTCACCATCGACACTCCCCCGCCGACGGCCAGCGGGTCACTGCACGTCGGTCACGTCTTCTCTTACACCCACACCGACTGCCTGGCCCGCTACAAACGGATGACCGGCTCGATCGTGTTCTATCCGATGGGTTGGGACGACAACGGCCTCCCGACCGAGCGCCGAGTCCAGAACTACTACGGCGTTCGGGGCAGCACTGCAATGGCCTACGACCCCACCTTCGAGCCCCCGATGCGCGGCACCGAAGAAGGCGGCGCGGCCCCCAAGATGCGTGACCAGCAAGAGATCTCGCGCGGCAATTTCATCGAACTGTGCAATGAGCTCACCGTCGTCGACGAGGAGAAGTTCGAAGACCTCTGGCGCAAACTCGGCCTCTCAGTCGACTGGTCGCTGACCTATCGCACCATCGACGAGCGCTCACGGGCCGTGTCCCAGCAGGCTTTCCTCGGCAACCTCGCCCGAGGCGAGGCCTACCAAAACGAAGCCCCAGGACTGTGGGATGTCACCTTCCAGACGGCCGTGGCCCAAGCCGAGCTCGAAGCCCGCGACTACCCCGGTGCTTACTATCGGGTCGCCTTTCATGACGCAGCGTCCCCCACAGGTGAGGCCACATACATCGAGACGACGCGACCCGAGCTGCTTCCGGCCGTGGTTGCCCTGATCGCCCACCCCGACGACGAGCGTTACCAGTCGCTGTTCGGCACGACCGTGACCTCTCCGCTCTTCGGCGTCGACATACCCGTCGTCGCTCACCGTCTGGCCGAGATGGACAAGGGCGCCGGTATAGCGATGTGTTGCACCTTCGGCGACCTCACCGACGTCATCTGGTGGCGC
>JBBSVB010000374.1:0-2691 GCA_038233875.1 Actinomycetales bacterium
AGGGACGCATCGTGGCCCAGGGCACCAAGGACGAATTGCTTGCCGGGGCTGGGACGGTCGTGCGCACGCCGCGGCCCGATGTGCTGGCCGCAGCCTTGACCGAAGCCGACCTGACGTTCACCCCGATGGGGGAGAACGGTCTGCGGGTCGATGCCCCGAGCGCCGTGGTCGGCGAAATCTCGCTGCAGGCGCGTGTGCCCCTGACTGAACTCGGTGCCGCAGATGGTGCCGGGTTAGAAGAAATGTTCCTCGAGCTCACGGCCGAGACCGCCCGCGAAGGAGTCGCAGCATGAGCGCCACGTCCACAGTGACCTACCCCCAGCGTGAGGGGTCTGCGAGCCCGATGTCGTCGAGGTCCGATATCAAACCCATCCCGACGACCCGATTGATCGCGGTCGAGTTGAGCAAGATGTTCGACACCCGTGCTGGGTTCTGGCTCATCATGTCGGTGGGCATTTTGGCGGTGCTGGCGACCATCTCCGTGATCGCCTTTGCTCCCGATGAAGCCATCGCCTATGGCACGTTTTCCGCAGCGATCGGCATCCCAATCGCGGTGTTGCTGCCCGTCATCGCCATCCTGTCGGTGACCAGTGAATACGGTCAGCGCACCGCTCTGACGACTTATGTGTTGGTGCCGCGACGGGGTCGGATCATCGCTTCGAAGGCTGCCGCCGCGTTGATTATCGGTGTCTCTGGTGTCTTGGTTGCCTTTGCGGTCGGCGCGTTGGGCAACCTGATCGGCTCGCAGATCGTCGGCATCGACACGGTCTGGGACGTCACGGTGCTCTCTGCGTCGTACGTTATGTTGGGCAACCTCCTTGGCATGGCCATCGGCTTCATGCTCGCTGTTCTGGTTCGTAATACGCCCGGAGCCATTGTTGGCTACTTCGTCTACTCGTTCGTCTTGCCCACGATCTTCGGTGCGCTGGCCGCCTTCCAAGAGTGGTTTGCCGACCTGCAGCCGTGGGTCGACGTCAACTACACCGCCAATTTGCTCTACCAGGACCTCATGACTTCCCAGGCCTGGCAGCAATTAGGCGTGACATCCTTGATCTGGATACTCATTCCGCTGCTTATCGGCTTGCGGTTCGTGTTGCGCGCAGAAGTGAAGTGAGGCTTCCGAGATCGCTTCGCGCTTAACGAGTCCGGCATCACGCGGCTGCCCGGTGTAGACAGAACGAGTTGTCCACAACCCGACCTATTTCCTTGTATGGCACTGCCTGAACCGATAGGATCGAACACATGTTCGAGATTTACTCGATCGGTTGATGTTGGGCGGAGGTGAGTGGCGTGGCACAAATGGCGGGTGATTGGGGTGAGTATGGTTCGTCGCGCAACCACGGCACCGGTCGGCTGAATGGCTTCAAGGACGCCCTCGATGCGTGCCTTGCTGACACCGCCGATGCGCAGACGTGGCCCGAGGCTGACCTGAAGAATGGGCTGCTCGTCATCGGTGGGGCCTCTGAGCACATCATGCGGGCCGTGTTGCACCTCGCGGTGGAGTCATATCGTCGAGGTCTTCACACCGATAGTGGGTTGTCGCTGACTGACTGGATAGCGCAGAGGTGTCCGCTGCTCAGCAAGCGCATCGTCAAAGACGTAGTTGTCGTCGCAAGGGCGTGGGACATCACGGGCCATGAGCCGCTCAGGGATGCGCTCACTCCTGGGCCGGGGCTTTGGGGTGACGAGTCCGCGAGAAGTGAAGACGGCACCGACGGCCAGGCCGAAGATGGTGCCTGCGGGGAGGGTGACGTTGAGAGTGCCCCAACAGACGGTGACGTGGAGAAGCCAGTCACGATCGGTCTGATCCGCGGAGCCCAGCTAGTGAGGGCGCTCGCACGAGTGCGGCCAGCCAGCACCCCCGAGGCTTACGAAGGGCATGTTGAGGTGCTAACCAGCTATGCAGCCATAGCGAGCGATCGAGATCTAAAGATCGCTACCGACCATTTGATTTCGGTGGCGCTCACGGACGAGCAGGTTGAGGCGGCGGCTCAGCGAGCGTTCGCAGCGCGCGGAGTGCGCGAGTCGTCGCTAGACGGCGATCTGGTGAGGCGGTTCATCATCACCACCGATCAGGAGGGCGCGGCCGTCATCCAAGCCATCCTGAAGTCACCGCTGTGCGCGCCCACCCCCGATGAAGAAGGCGCGGATCTTCGCACCGCCACCCAGCGCCATCACGACGGACTGTTCACGGTGTTGCGCCGAGGCGTGTCCTCTCCAGGGAGCGCGCCGACGACCAGCAAGGCGAAGGTGTTTGTCACCATGCCGCTGTCGGCCCTTATGGCCGCGACGCGCACGTGGGGAACCAGAGGACCAGGCGGAAGAGGTGGCAATGGGAAAGGCACGAGGGCCCCGGGACCTGCTGGATCTGATGCAACGGGTGGGGCTGGTGCGACGAGTGGGTCCGGCGAATATGGCGGAAACGCGAATGGTGGGGGAGTCAGCAGCATTGGGGACATCGGTCGGGGGACTGGCCCGCGTGAGCCAGAGATCAATCGTGGGGGAAGCGCTGGGCTGTTCGCGCGACCGGGAGCTGGTCACACCTTCACCGGTCAGACGTTGACGCCCGGGCAGGTGCGCCGGATGGCGTGTGACGCCGACATCATCCCCGTAGTGCTCGGCACGATGAGCGAAGTGGTGGATGTGGGCCGGGAATCGCGCTTAGCCACCCCAGGTCAGTTGAAAAAGCTC
>JBBSVB010000375.1:0-2687 GCA_038233875.1 Actinomycetales bacterium
GAAGACGGTGGGCGTGTGCACCGTCGAGGTCGCCCCAAAGCCTCCAGCAAGGGACACCTGCGCCGTGAAGTACTCGGTTTGTGTGGTCACCGGCCAGATCCGGGTGGCCGCCAACCCGCCAACGAGCGCCACAGCTGCCAGAACGATGATCGCCAAGACCAGCCTGGCGGCGTGCCAGAGATATCGCCGGTCGTGGGGCACGCGTTCAATCATTGCAGCGACATCATAGGTCGGCACGCTCGGGATCGCCCGGTACCTTGACGTGTGCGCCTGCGGACGGCTGGTGCGCAGCGCAGCACTCGATGAGGCGGAGATCCGGTGAAGGTCGATGTGGTGGTCGTGGGTGCCGGTTTATCCGGGCTGGTCGCAACCCGTGAGCTCGTCAGGGCCGGGCGGACGGTGGCGCTGCTGGATCAAGAATCGACGACGCATCTGGGTGGGCAGGCGTGGTGGTCGTTCGGCGGGCTCTTCTTGGTGGACACCCGGAGCAGCGCCGGATGGGCATCACCGATAGCGCCGAGTTGGCGTGGTCAGACTGGCAGGGATCAGCCGGTTTTGACCGGCTGGACGGCACAGACGGCATGAATGGCGAGGATCATTGGGGCGCTAAGTGGGCCAAGGCCTACGTCGATTGGGCCGCGGGCGAAAAGCGGTCCTGGCTACGCAAGCAAGGGGTCTCCTTCTTCCCGGTGGTGGGTTGGGCCGAGCGGGGCGACGGCACGGCGGACGGTCACGGCAATTCGGTGCCCCGATTCCACCTGACCTGAGGCACCGGGCCAGGGCTGGTCGCGCCCTTTGAGAAGGCAGTGCGCGAGGCTGCCCGAACGTCCCGGGTCCAGGTGCTGGGCCGCCACAAAGTCACCGAGCTCGTGGTCACGGACGGTGTCGTATGCGGAGTGCGCGGTCAGGTGCTAGCGACCGACAACGTCGAGCGAGGGGTTGCCAGCAGCCGCAGCGCCGTGGGGGCCTTCGAGATCGAAGCCCAAGCCGTCATCGTGACCGCGGGCGGCATCGGGGCCAACCTCGATCTGGTGCGCCAGTTCTGGCCCGACCGACTGGGCACCCCGCCGCAAACGATGCTGACGGGTGTGCCGGCATACGTCGACGGGTCGATGCTGTCGGTGATGAGCAACGCCGGCGGGCGCGTGGTCAACCGCGATCGCATGTGGCACTACAACGAGGGCCTGACGAACCACAGCCCGGTGTGGAGCGGTCACGGCGTCCGGGTCCTAGCGGGGCCCTCGGGGTTGTGGCTCGACGCCACCGGCGCGCGGCTGCCTGCCCCGAACTACCCCGGTTTCGACACCTTGGGCACGCTGACGCACCTGCGCGGCACCGGACATGACTACTCGTGGATGGTGCTGACCTCGACCATCTTGGGCAAGGAATGGACCCTGTCAGGGTCCGAGCAAAACCCCGACCTGACCGGCCGCTCGGTGCCCGCGGTGTTGGGTCGAGCCCGCGCGGATCTCGCCGCCCCGATCCGGGCATTTCTGGAAGCGGGCATCGACCTGGTCACCGGCAATTCGGTCGCGGAGTTGGCGGCAAAGATGAATGCGTTGGCCGGGAACGAGCTCATCGACCGCCCGCAGTTGCAGGCGATGATCACCGCTCGTGACGCCCAACTGGCGAACCCGTTTGGCAAGGACGCACAATTGGCTGCGATTAGCTCAGCCCGCGAATATCGAGGTGACCGGATGATGCGCACTGCTAAGCCGCACCGCTTCTTAGACGGCCGCCATGGCCCCCTGGTGGCCGCCAGGATGCAGGTGCTGACCCGTAAAACCCTGGGCGGGATGTCCACCGACCTGCGCTCGCGGGTGCAAACAGCGCAGGGAGTGCCCATCCCCGGTTTGTATGCCGCAGGCGAAATCGCCGGATTCGGCGGCGGGGGGATGCACGGCTATCGCTCCCTCGAGGGCACCTTTTTGGGCGGGTGCCTCTACAGCGGGCGCAGCGCCGGCCGGGCCGCAGCGGCGGATATCGCATAGATGGACGCCTCACATCTAAACGAAAAACGGGTCGAGCTTCGCGGTGCCAACGTGGCCTACGTCGACTTCGGCGGGCCAGAGACGCCCGAGGCGCTGTGCGTGTTGGTGCACGGGCTGGGTGGGGCCAGCGTCAATTGGGCCGCCCTGACCCCTTTGCTGACGCCACGTTTCCGCTGCATCGCCCTCGACCTCGTGGGTTTCGGGATGACCGAGCCGGGTGATCGCAACGCCAACGTGAGGCAAAACACCGGCCTGTTGACTGCGTTCGTGAAGATGATCACCGACCAATATCCCGGGCTGCCGCTGCTGTTGGTCGGCAACTCGATGGGCGGTCTCATCACCGCCCGGTATGCCGCCAAGAGGCCATCGCCGCCGGTGCCGGTCGCAGGTTTGGTGCTGCTCGACCCGGCGCTGCCCGCGCCGGGTCTTTTCCCGGGGGTGGTCGGCGTGTTCGCCGCTGGGTTGCTCGCTGTCCCTGCCGTGGGGCGCGGGGCGGCCAGAGCTCGACGGTCGCTGCGCACGCCGGAGCAAAACGTCGACGACACGCTGCGCTGGTGCACGGCTGACCCGAGCCGCATCGATCCCGAGGTCGTGGCCGCTCACCTTCCGCTGGCCCATCGCCGCCAATTCCACCCAGAGATGGATCGCTACTACGGAGCGGCGGCCCGCTCGACGCTCAGCACGGTCGCGATGCGC
>JBBSVB010000376.1:0-2682 GCA_038233875.1 Actinomycetales bacterium
AGCACTCGACAAGCCACGAACCAAAATATCTGTCATTCTCATCACCTGCCCTTAGTGATAGCACGATATCATCAAGGGCAGGGTGCCCTCGACTTTTGATGGGATCTAGTCGCGGGGGCGGTCTGAGTAGAGGTGGGAGTCCACGAAGCCGCTGGCGGTTAGCGCGGGGCCGACGATGATCACGGCGGCCTGCTGCAAGTCACGGGCCTCGACCTGATCGGCGATGTCGGCCAGCGTGCCGCGCAGGATGATCTCGGCTGGCTGGCTGACCAGATAACCCACGGCTATGGGGCACTCCACGCCATAGTGGGCGGCCAGCTCGCCGGCAATGCGCCGCGTATGCCGAATCGCCAGGTGCAGCACCAACGTCGCCCCGGTCGCGGCGAAGTTAGCCAACTCCTCACCGGGCGGCATCTTCGTGGCATCACGCTGCGCTCGAGTGAGCACCACCGACTGCGCCACCTGAGGCACCGTCAGCTCTCGGCGCAGGATCGCGGCAGTGGCGGCATACGCCGGGATGCCGGGGGTGACGTCCCAGGGGATGCCCGCAGCATCGAGGCGACGGGCCTGCTCGGCCACCGCCGAAAACACCGACGGGTCACCCGAGCACAGCCGTGCCACATCCTGGCCAGCACGGCTGGCCGACACGAGCTGCTCCGTGATCTGGTCGAGGTCCAGGTTTTGCGTGTCGATCAACGCTGCACCGTCGGGGCAGTGGCTGAGCACCGCCGCGTCGAGGTACGTGCCTGCATACAGACAGGTCTGGGACGCACCCAGCAGCGCAACGGCCCGCAGAGTCAGCAGGTCAGCGGCACCCGGACCGGCACCAATGAAGTGGACGGTGCCGAGATCGGGCTGGGTCATGGCTTGCTCACACTCCACTGGACGATGGCTCTGGCGGGTTTCCAACTCAGGAACCGGCCTAGCGGCTCGGCATGCTCGACGCTCAGCCGCGCCAGCGACCCGCCGTGGACACCGGCAGCCGCTACTATCGCGGCCTCCGACTCCAACGTGACGGCGTGCGTGACCAACCGGCCGCCAGGCACGAGCGCCGCCAAGGCCAAGTCGATGACCTCCGCGTTCAACCCCCCGCCGACGAAAATCGCAGCAGGCGACGGATAGCGCTCGCTCCCCGCCAGCATCGACTCCACCGTCGAGCGCACGACCCTGACCTCGCTGGGCACTCCCAGCCGAGCGGCGTTGACGCCAATCGTCGCAGCGCGTCCGTCATGCTGCTCCACGGCGATGGCCTTGGCGCCCGTAGCGGCCAAACACCATTCGATGGCCACGGCCCCCGACCCGGCCCCCAGATCCCACAACACCCCACCAGGATGGGGCCGCAACCGAGCCAGCGCGCTAGCCCGGATGTCGGACTTACTGATCTGTCCATCGTGGTCAAAGACGTCGTCGGGCCGACCGGGCGCTGGCCCTACGGCCGGACGCGTGATCGCCGAGGCTGCGACCTCGATGCAGAGCAACACCAAATCGGGCGAAGGGTCACTGCCCCAGTCGGCCGCTCGCGCGTCACGCCGCTGTTCTTTCGCTCCACCGAGATGCGACCAGGCCGTCAGCGACGAGTCGCCGCAGCCCTCTTCGGTCAGCACGGCCGCGATCTGCCGGGGATCAGAGCCCCCAGAGCACAGCACGATCAGCTTGAGGCCGGGGGAAAAGTGGCGACGAATGCGCTCCATCGAGCGACCGACCAGGGTCACGACTTCGGTGTCTTCGGCCGACCACCCCATCCGTGCCCGCGCCAGGGTCTCGCTCGACAGAGCCGGGGTCACCCGTACCTGATCGGCTCCGAGAAGCTCGATGAGCGTGGTGGCTACCCCGGAGCGCAACGGGTCGCCGCTGGCCAGCGCGACCACATTCGAATCGGCTACATCACTGAGGAACCCACCCAACTGGGTCCTCAGCGGCGAAGGCCAGGCGCGACGCTCCTGACCAGCCACCTCAGGAATCAAGGCGAGGTGCCGCGAACCCCCCACCAACAACTGCGCAGCCAAGATGCGCGAACGGCATACCGGCGACAACCTATCCCACCCGTCGTCTCCGACCCCGACGACTTCAATCATTGCGCCAGATTAGAGCCCGCCGAACCCTCCGCCGAATCGCCCCCACCCACGGTCGGGGTGTGCGACGATATCTGCCGACGCAGAACGAGGAATTCGGTGCAAATCCGGAGCGGTCCCGCCACTGTGATGGGCAGCAGTTCAGCCCCAGCCAGGACGTCGTCCTGCGTCATCACCACCCGGAACCCCGGGCGGACCCGGACCCGGACACGGTGAGCGTGGTCACTCGCCAGGAGGACCTGATGTCGCAGTTCCCGTTCACCGCCATCGTCGGCGCCGACGACATGGCGCTCTCGCTCATCCTCACCTCGATCTCACCCGAGGTCGGTGGCGTGCTGGTGCGCGGCGAAAAGGGCACCGCGAAATCCACCATGGTCCGCGCGCTTGCCGACGTGCTGCCCGGGCAAGACGTCATCACTGACTGCCGATTCGGGTGCGATCCCGCCCGCCCGGCCGCCGATTGCCCCGACGGCCCGCACGATGCTGACGCTGCGGCCCACCGCCGAGCTGCCCGCGTCGTCGAATTGCCTGTTGGCGCCACCGAGGACCGCGTCATCGGCTCGCTCGACCTCGGTCAAGCCCTCGGTGCCGGTCAGGCCCGCTTCGAGCC
>JBBSVB010000377.1:0-2665 GCA_038233875.1 Actinomycetales bacterium
CGGGTCGGCACGATGTCGGCGCCGTCGGCGCCCTTCAGCGCCCACTGCGGGTCTTTGAGGCCGTGGCCGGTGACGGTGCACACGATGGTGACGCCCGCTGGCACGAGCCCGGCAGCCGAGCGCTTGAGCAGTCCAGCGACCGAGGCGGCCGAAGCAGGCTCGACGAAAATCCCCTCACGCGCGGACAACAGTCGGTGGGCGTCCAAGATTTCTTGGTCGGTGACGGCTTCGATAACGCCACCGGAGTCGTCGCGAGCCTCGAGTGCCTGGCGCCAGGAAGCGGGGTTGCCGATGCGGATGGCGGTGGCCAGGGTGTCCGGCTCATCGACCGGGTGCCCGAGCACGATCGGTGCCGCACCTTGGGCTTGGAACCCCCACATGATCGGCAGGTGAGTGGCCGGGCCGGGCATTGCGCTCGTGGCGGTGTACTCGCCGTAACCCTTCCAGTAAGCCGTGATGTTGCCGGCGTTGCCGACGGGCAGGCAGTGGATGTCGGGGGCGTCACCCAACTCGTCGACGATCTCGAAGGCGGCGGTCTTTTGGCCCTCGATGCGGGCCGGGTTGACCGAGTTCACCAGCTCGATGGGATAACTGTCCGCGAGTTTGCGGGCCACGGTCAGGCAGTCGTCGAAGTTGCCGTCCACCTGCAGCAACGTCGCGCCGTGGGCGATGGCCTGGGACAACTTGCCCATCGCGATCTTGCCGTCGGGCACCAGCACACCACAGGTCATGCCCGCCTTGGTGGCGTATGCCGCCGCCGAGGCGCTCGTGTTGCCGGTGGACGCGCAGATGACGGCTTTGGCCCCAAGATGTGCGGCAGCGGAGATGGCGGCGGTCATCCCGCGGTCCTTGAAAGAAGCTGTCGGGTTGAGGCCTTCGTACTTGATGTGCACCTGTGCGCCGACCAACTCGGAGAGGTGCTCGGCGGGGATCAGCGGGGTCCCCCCTTCGCGCAACGTCACCACGGTGGAGGTGATCGACGACGGAAGGCGGTCGGCGTACTCGCGGATGACGCCGCGCCATTGGTGAACCATGGTGTCCTTCGGGGTTGGTATGCCGGTCAGCCGGCTGGGGTAAATCGCGCCAGCAGATCATCGGCCAACGCGCCGAACGCGGCGCCGCGGTGGGAGATGGCGTGCTTTTGTCGTGCGGTGTATTGCGCCAAGGTGCGCCCATCGGGCAGCCTCAGGAGAGGATCGTAGCCGAAACCGCCCTCCCCGTGTGGCGCGTGCGTCAGCACTCCTCGGACTGCGCCTTCACGCACGATTTCGGTGCCGTCGGGCAGCACTAAGGCCGCGGCACACACGAACCCTGCCCCCCGGTGCTCGTCCGGGACGTCACCCAGTTGGGCCAGCAACAGGTCGTTGTTCGCCCTGTCTTTGTCGGCCCCACCGACCCCGGACCATCGGGCGCTGAAGACGCCCGGGCTGCCACCGAGCACGTCGACCGCCAGGCCCGAGTCGTCGGCCATCGCCGGTAACCCGGTCGCATCCATGGCCGCACGCGCTTTAAGTAGGGCGTTAGCGACGAAGGTCACTCCGGACTCCACCACTTCACCGGCCTGCGGGAAGTCCGTGATGCCGATCAACTCCATGTCGATGCGCTCCAGGACATCGCCGAGAATATCGCGCAACTCCCCCACTTTGTGCTCGTTGCGGGTGGCTAAGACCAGCGTCCGCTTTGTGCTCACGATGCCGGGCGGGTTCCGTCGTTGAGCGCCGCCTGCTGGGCTTTAGCCAAGTCGGCACAGCCGCCGACCGCAAGGTCCAGCAATTCGTTGAGCAGTGCGCGATCAAACGGAGCGCCTTCAGCAGTGCCCTGGACCTCGATGAAGGCTCCCTCGCCGGTCAGCACCACGTTCATGTCGGTGTCGGCGTTGGAGTCTTCGGGGTAGTCCAGGTCGAGCACGGGCCGTCCATCAACGACGCCCACACTGATCGCGGCAATCGAACCGGTGATCGGGGTGGCCTTCTTGGCGATGAATCCGCGCTCACGAGCGGTCTCGACGGCATCGACCATGGCGACGTAGGCCCCGGTGATAGCAGCCGTACGGGTGCCGCCGTCGGCTTGGAGCACGTCGCAGTCGAGCTGGATGGTGTTTTCGCCCAGCACCGAGAGGTCGATGACCGAGCGCAGGCTGCGCCCGATGAGCCGGGAAATTTCGTGGGTGCGGCCACCGATCCGGCCCTTGACGGACTCACGATCACTGCGCGTATGGGTGGCGCGTGGAAGCATGGCATATTCGGCGGTCGTCCAGCCCTTGCCGCTGCCCTTGCGCCAGCGCGGCACCCCATTGGTCAGCGATGCTGCACAGAGCACCCGCGTCTTGCCGAACTCCACGAGCACGCTGCCCTCGGCGTGGTCGAGCCAATTGCGGGTGATCCGCACGTCGCGGAGTTGGTCAGGAGCGCGGCCATCGTGGCGCAAAGCAGGCGTTTCAGTCATCCGCCCAGGCTAACGCCCGACGGCGACAGTCCTGTCGTCATACGGCCCGGCGCTGGACCCCACATCCGCGCCAACGAGGCGCCAACGGGCGCAAACCCGTGTCGGTGGCTCACGCCCCCGACACGTCGATGGTGTGCCACCCGGTGGCACCGTCGGGGGCCACGGCCGTCTCTGCGGACGGGTGCGGCGCGCCGGCCTTCTTGGTGGCGCGCACCATGAC
>JBBSVB010000378.1:0-2664 GCA_038233875.1 Actinomycetales bacterium
CGGGCCCCCCAGGGCCCCCCGCGCCACCCTGGCCGGGGCCATCTTCCACAGCGATCACCGGTCGGTCAACACGTCGAAGGACTGCGCCAAGCTCTGCGGCACGCTCGGGGTCATCCAGTCGATGGGCGCGGTCGGCACGAGCGCTGACAACGCGATGGCCGAATCGTTCAACGCCAGTCTGAAACGAGAGGTCCTGCTCGTGACCAGCAGGTCACGGTCGGCCTACGACATCGATGAAGTGGCAATGCGATTCCGCCACGCTCGGAAGGTAGTCCGCCCGTCGCGGCCGACTGGCTGGCAGACGCGGAGGCTGTCACTGCTCATCCAGGCGTGTCCTTGGCGAAGATCGCATGCTGGAGCAGGCCGGCGAGCCACGTGGCGTACTGCTCGTCGCTCCAGCCGTGATCGAGGAGGAGCCAGCGCATCTGTGGTGAGTTGAGGGCCCATACGGAGTCGATCGCGTGCTCGATCGTGATGTCGTCGCGGAGCCATCCCTTGCCTTCCCAGTGTCGCACGTAGAACGAACTCCCGACGTGTCGTTCCTTGTCGATCGTCCTGGCGAACTCGGCCAGCGCATTGTCGGTGTCGCGTGCACCGAGGAGGACCCGCAGCAACGGGTCGATGCGGTTCGAGATGAGCCGTGCCAGTTCGGCGTACGCCGCCGCAGCCGCGGCCGGGGTCTCAACGTTGCGAGCCGCCACCGGCTCAGGTCGCTCGGCCCAAGGGATGTCGTCGTCATCGCCGGCCAGGGAGACGTCGTAGACCGACTTAAGCAGAGCCGCCTTGCCGCCGAACGTCTTGTAGATCGTCTCCTGCGAGACCCCCGCGTCCTCGGCGACCTGCCGGATCTGTGTACCCCCGAACCCACGGTCGATGAACGACGCCTTGGCTGCCGCGAGGATGCGTGCCCGAGTCTTCCGGGCCGACACCTCCCGTTGGCGGTTGTCGTAGGGCACCGAGTCTCCGTCCATCAATTGACTTGTCAGACAAGTTCGAGACCGTTAACGTATTTAATTCCAGTCTACTGTATCGAAAGTCGGCAGTCATGACCAGCAACTTGACTCGCAACGAGGCAGTGGCGGTCGCCGAGGCCAACATCCGCGCCGTCTTCGCCGGCACCCTCGCCGACCTCGGCCCCATCACCCATCCCGACGCGATCAACCGGGAGGCGAGCGCCGAGCCGCCGGCCACGCGAGGCCGCGGGCCAGAGGCGTTCTACGCCACTGGCGAGTGGCTACGGTACGCGTTCTCCGACCTTGTGTGGACGACCCAGCAGAGCATCGCCGAGGGCGACCTCGTCGTCACGTTCGGCACGATGTCGGGCCGACACACTGGCGACTTCGTCGTATGGACTGAGGACGAGCGCGTGGAGCGGGTGTTCGTGCCCACCGACAAGACGTTCAGCGTGCGGCAGGCCCACTTCCAGCGGATCCGCAATGGCCTCGTGATCGAGCACTGGGCGGTGCGAGACGATCAAGGGATGGCCGTGCAGGCCGGTTGGATCCCGCCGTCGCCCGCCTTCCTCTTCCGATGCGCGCGAGCGACCAAGAATGCCCGTCGTGGGCAGCGCTGAACGTCCCGAGAACCGTTCGAGCCCATTCCGGAGCACTATCGTGAGCTACCCCATACTGGCTAGGACTGTGACAGTAGGCCGATGCATGCCGACCGATCAGCAGTGTTAGTCAAATGAGGTTTTCTCACCGGGTGGGTCGCTGAAGATGGAGTAGGACGAGTGCGGCGGCGGTGATTGCGCCAATCCTCCAGGGATCTAGGGGTGACTCGTTCGAGTGCATTCCAGGTTCGCTTGAGCAGCGCGTTAGCGCGTTCGGCGGGTGCTCGGAGTGCGCTGATCAGGTGTTGCGGGTGTGGTTGTCGGGGGCGAGGTTGAGTCCCTTGGTGGGGACGATGATGCCGATGCCGGCACCCACGTAGCCCTTGTCGGTCAAGGTCGGCAGTCCCGGTGCGGGGGCCGGATACAAAGCGGGGAGGACATGTTGGCGGGTGCAGGTGATGTCGTGGGTCGAGCCGGGCTCGACATCGCTGACCCACTCGGGGTAGCCGGTCGGGCCAGTGAGGACTTGTATGTTCCCGCAGTGCTGCTTGTGCTTGCCCGAGAACCACACGTCATGGCCGGCCTGTGAGCGCGCTGTGGAGCGAGTCGAGCTGATCAGGGTGGCGTCTAGGCACACGAACGTCCAGCCCTGATCTAGCCCGTGGGCGAGGACTTCGTGCAGATCGGGTGCGCGGGTGGCGACCACGTCGATGGCCTCGTGCAGATACCGGTAGGCCGTGGCAATGCTGACCCCGGCGTCGCGGGCCACGATCCTTAAGTCGGTGCCCTCCTTGAACCCGCGCAACACCATGATCGCTGCACGTCTGGGTCGCGGTCCGCTGCCAGGACCGCGACGAGTTCGTCGGATCGCTGAAGTCCAAGCCCGGGCTGCGCCGTACACCCAGCGGGATGCTCCGCATCGATGCGGCGGCGATCAAACGCGAGTCACACCTGGACGGCAAGTGGCTGCTGCGCACCTCCGATGCCACCCTGACCCCGAAGATCTCGCCGCTGCCTACATGCAGCTGCTGCAGGTCGAACGCAGGTGGCGCGACATGAAGGCCGCCCTCGGCCTACGCCCAGTCTTCCACTACCGCGAAGACCGCTTCCGC
>JBBSVB010000379.1:0-2656 GCA_038233875.1 Actinomycetales bacterium
GCCACCGCCCGCGGGGTGGTCTCGGCAGCAGGTGACACCTCTCTCAGCGCGCGCACCATCGCCGATGTAGGGCAAGTCGTCCAGGTCGCGACCTTGTGGATCAACGCCGTCACCGATTTCCCGCCGCCCGCAGGCACTGGAACCGCACTGAGCCGGGCTGAGTGGGTCGAGCAAACCCTTCCTGTATGGGGCTCGCTCATCGAGCCGGTAGCCGAGGGCGTCCGTTCAGCGATGACTGCGGCGATGAAGCAACAGATGGGCCAATTGGGCGAGGGTGCCTCTCTTGAGATTCCTGGCATGCCCGAGGGGATGGACCCCGCCGCGTTGATGGGCCAGATGGAGCCGATGATGCGCCGGATGAGCTCGGTAATGTTCGGCGCTCAAATCGGTCAGGCCGTGGGGACACTAGCCGGGGAGATCGTCAGCGGCACCGAAGTGGGGCTCCCTTTGCTGCCCAACGAGCAGGTGGTCTTGCTACCCGCCAACGTCGCCGCCTTCGCCGAGGGCCTCGAGGTGGATGCCGGCGAGGTGCACCTTTACCTCGCAGTCCGTGAAGCCGCCAGGGTCCGCTTGTTCGCGGCCGTGTCCTGGCTTGGCCCACAGTTGTTGACCGCAGTTCAGGACTACGCACGAGACATCAGCATCGACACCGACGCCATCGAGTCGGCGGTGCGATCGGTCGACCCCAGCGATCCTGCGGCGATGCAGGAGGCGCTGTCCGGATCGCTCTTCGCCACCGAGCACAGCCCGGCTCAGCGCTCTGCGTTGGCCCGCCTTGAGACGTACTTGGCGCTGGTGGAGGGCTGGGTGGATGTTGTGTCCGAGCGGGCCTGCAGCGCCCACCTCCCCCAAGCGTCGGCCCTGTCTGAGGCTGTGCGACGACGCCGTGCCACCGGCGGCCCGGCCGAGAAAGTGTTCGCCTCCCTCGTGGGGCTGGAGTTGCGTCCCCGCCGACTGCGGGATGCCGCAAACTTGTGGGCTGCGCTGGAGTCCGCGCATGGTCCTGCGGCCCGCGACAACGCATGGGCTCACCCGGATGTTGCTCCAACAGCAGCCGACCTCGACGACGTCCTCGGCTACGTGCAACGCGCAGGCGGCGGCAGCGACGAACAAGATCGGGCCATGGATGCCGAGCTGGACAAGCTGCTCAGTGATGGGGATCTGAGCTAGGCCACTGCGCGGCCCAAGAGGCCCCGGACAAAAAACTCTGCGCCTCTTCGTACTTCGGGTAGCGCGCCACCAGGGCATGAAAAGCAGGGCCGTGATCTGGTTGGCTCAGGTGCACCCATTCGTGGATCAGGACTGCGTCCAGCACCCACCCGGGGGCTGTGCGCAGCCGGTCGCTGACCCTGATCGTCCCTCTGCTCGAGGTGCACGACCCCCACCGTGTGTGCTGATTGGTGACCCAACGCACCGACGTGCATTCTGCGGTAGAGGCCGGTGAATCGGGCCCCAGGTAGCGCGTTGCGAGGTCGCGGGCACGGGGAAGCAGATCATCTTCGCGCAGCTCCCGTCGAGCCTTACGGCGCTCCAGACCGGCCAGAAGTTCCTCGACGTGGCACCGCTCTACGGCAGCACTGAGACCTTGAGGCATCAGGACGACAACTCGCTCGCCCTCGACCCGCGCAGACACGGTGCGGCGTCGGCGCGCGCTGCGCCGTATTTCGACATGATCTGGGAGGTGTGCCGGCACCGGCACAACGTAGCCGCCAGACCCGGCATACGACGACACACCGCTGAGCACGACCGCAGGTGCAGCCGAGCACACAGCTTGGGGTCTAGGGTGGGGTTCAATCTGGCCGCAACACCGAAGCATGTGCTGTGCTTGCGCGCCCGTCCACGACTAGGAGACAACATGGCAGAAGGCACCGAGACGTACCAGGGCGAGTTCTACTGCGTGAAGTGCAAGGAGAAGCGCGAAGCCGAAGGACGCGTCGTTGAGACCAACGGTCGTCGTATGGCCAAGGGCACCTGCCCGGTGTGCGGAACCAACTTGAACCGCATCCTCGGCAAGGCTCCTACCGCTTAACTCGCTACACCTACGACACACCTCAAGGCAGCTCCTAACGGGAGGTGCCTTGAGGCATTTCTGGGGCCGGGGCCGGGTTGAGTCTTGGAGCCTGTGGACAACTATTGAGACCGACGGCCCGAGCCTGAGACGCTAACTCGTATGCCGCACGCACCCGGTGACCTCATTGCTCAGCGAGTGAGGCTGCGCGATCACGCCCGACCCATTCGTCGCTCCGCCAGTGAGGTCCAGTTCGGCCTCAGCCCCCACCGAGGCATTGTCCTGTCCGGCCTCAGCGAGGCAGAGACCGGGTGGCTACTGAGCCTGGCGAGCGTCCCGCGCCGCCCCACTAGTCGCTCGCGATCCACCACGGCGCACCCTGGCGTCCTGCTTGGCACCGCCACCGGTTGGGGTCTGAGCGCATCACGGGCGCTGGAACTCCTAGCGGTGTTGCGCGCTCACGACCTACTTGCCGATGAGACCAGACTCCCAAGCGTCTCGGCTGGAGTGGAGCCAATCTCGGCTCATTCCTCGCGGCCGCAGGTCTGCGTGCTCGGGGCTGGGTCGGTGCCCGAATCCATCCGGAGCCACACGAGCGCGTGTGACGTGGCCACCGTCAGCGAGGCTTTCGACACCCGCAACCCACCC
>JBBSVB010000380.1:0-2642 GCA_038233875.1 Actinomycetales bacterium
GATCTTTACGGCTCCGGTGCCAAACACGATCGCGTTCGGCGGAGTGCCCACGGGCAGCATGAACGCGCAGGTTGCGGCCAGAGCGGCCGGGATCAGCAGCGTGAGCGGGTCTACGCCGATTCCCACGGCAACCCCGCCCAACACGGGTATGAAGGTAGCGGCGGTCGCGGTGTTGCTCGTCACCTCGGTCAGCAGGAGCACGATGGTCACGACGGCGGCCAGTAGCAGCACGATCGGCAACGCTTCCAGCCCGCCGACCTGTGTGCCGAACCATTCGTCAAGCCCAGTCGCGGCGACTGCGGAAGCCAAACTCAGCCCTCCTCCGAAAAGGAGCAGCACACCCCAGGGCAAGCCCTTCTCAGCGTCGTCCCAATCGAGGACCATGTGACCCTTGCGATCCCCGGGCAGAATGAACAACAACACACCCGCTCCGATCGCGACCACTGTGTCGTCGAGGGAGTCCAACCAGGGGAACTGGTCGCCCAGGCTGCCGATGCTCGCCAGCAGACCCGGCACGATCCACAGAAATGCCGCGCCGGCAAACACGGCCAACACTGTCTTCTCGCCCTGACTCATTGGCCCCAGGTCTTTGATCTCGCCTTCGATCATTTCCTTACCCCCGGGGATCTCGCTGAGCGAAAAACGGAACATCACCCGCGTGATCAAGAACCAGGCCAACCCCAAAAACACCACGACTAGCGGCACGCCGAGCATCATCCACTGGACGAAGCCGATCTCTTTGCCCAACTCCTCGCTGACGTATCCAGCGACGATGGCGTTAGGCGGGCTGCCGAGCAGGGTGCCGAGGCCGCCGATGGAGGCCGCCCAGGCGATCGAGAGCACGAGCGCCACGCCGAAGAGCCGCACATCGGCATCCTCGATGACGTCGCTCACTGCGCGGCCCGAGGTCAGGTCTTCGTGGGCGGTGCCCTCGCCGCTGGTCTTGCTACTGCTCTCCACCACGAGGGCGAGTATGGACATAGCAATCGGCAGCATCATCAAAGTAGTGGCGGTGTTGGAGACCCACATCGACAAGAACGCTGTCGAGATCATCATCCCCAGGATGATCTGACGCGGATGGGTGCCCACTTTGGCCAGGGTCAGCAGCGCGATACGGCGGTGCAAACTCCATTTCTGCATCGCAATGGCGATGAGGAACCCGCCGAGGAACAGGAACACGATGGAGTTGGCGTAGGGCGAGGTGGCGTCGTCTACTTCGATCGCGGTCAGACTGGGGAAGAGGACAATCGGCAGCAGTGACGTGACCGACAGCGGGAGTGCTTCCGTCATCCACCACACGGCCATCAGAGCACCGATCGCGGCGACGATCCGGCCGTCCTGGGATAGGTCAGCGCCACCAAGCAGGAAGTACACGACTAGCGATACGACCAGACCAAGCCCCCTGAACATCCACACCTTTTGGGGTGCCCTGGTGCTGTCATCGTCATCAGGCGTGGACGACTGTTGCTTCATCTCGGCCGAGTCTTGGCTCATGGCATACCTCACTTCGTTGTGGGATCACCTGAATCTAACACCGTACGTTCATCCGCGCCGCGCTACTTTTCCGTGGCGGCTACGGCGAGGGCCATCGCCTCGATTTCACGGTGCGACAGACCCATCGTCCTAGCCACCGACCGCCATGTCGACACAATGCGAATCATCCGGTGCGCCTCGCGGCGTGCTTCCTCGCCACTCCAACGGAAAAGGTCCGCGATCGAGAGGGCCACCGCTAGATCTGCCTGGTCGTCAGAATCATCGATGGCAGTACTGAGATAGCGCGGCCCGGGGCAGGATTGGGCTCACCTCTGCCTTGGGTGGCGTCGCGCCTGTCGGCCCCGCGGTTTACGTTGGCTCGGTGCCACAAACCCCAACCCCGGCCCCGGTACAAGGGGCCCACGTCGACGTTCTCATCGTGGGCGCAGGCATCTCGGGGATTGACGTCGCCTGGCGTCTGAGCGAGCGACGCCCCCAGACGTCATACGAGATCCTGGAAGCGCGCAGCCAGATCGGAGGCACCTGGGACCTCTTCCGATACCCCGGCATCCGCTCCGACTCCGACATCGCGACCTTCGCTTTCCCGTTCGCGCCCTGGATCGGCGAGAAGGTCCTCGCAGAAGGCGCCGAAATTAGGGAGTATGTCGAGGCGACGGCCGAGCAGTCGGGTATCACCGAGCACATTCGCTTCGGCACCACCGTCACCAACGCGTCGTGGTGCTCGACCGATCAACGGTGGACCGTCACTGCAGACGGGCCTATGGGGCGGCATACCCTCACGTGTTCGTTCTTGCACATGGCTGCGGGGTACTACGACTACGACTCGGGATACCAGCCGGATTTCCCCGGCCGCGACGACTTCACCGGCCCGTTCGTCCACCCGCAGCAGTGGCCGGACGACCTCGACGTGAGCGGGAAACGGGTGGTCGCGATCGGATCGGGCGCGACCGCCATGACGCTCATCCCTGCCCTGGCCACAACCGCGGCGCACGTAACCATGTTGCAGCGCACGCCGAGTTGGGTGGCGTCGATGCCCAACCGTGACCGACTCGACGCAAAACTGCGTCGCCGACTACCGGAGTCGCTGGCGTATCGCGTGACGCGCACTAAGAACATCGCGCTCAGCCAGGGCACCTACGCGTTGGCCC
>JBBSVB010000381.1:0-2641 GCA_038233875.1 Actinomycetales bacterium
CAAAGCCCCCCACACGGACGACGCGGTTGCGATGCTCCTTGAAGCGGTCGATCTCCCGCTCCGCGCTGGCCAGTGCGACCGCAACCTGTTCGCCATGATCGGCCAAGGCCTGGCCAACGGCAGTCAGGGTCAACGTTCGCCCGCCCCCGCGAAGACTTCGGTCGACCAGCGCAATGCCTGCCTCGGCTTCCAGTTTGGTTAGGTGCTGGGAAATACCTGACGGTGTCAGGTGCAGCGCGCGAGCCGCTGGTAGCACTCCCCCAGCTCTGCGCACCGCCCGCAGCACGAGGAGACGGTGAGGATCCAACGACATTCAGCAACACTAATTCACACGGGTAGAAAGAGTGACTTTCACTTACTCATCCTCTCAGTCAGGCTGGGGCCATGCACTTCCGAAGGGACCACACCGCTACGACTCATGCGCCCCTGCCCGGCGACGTGGAGGGGGCCGATCTGGGTCGGTGCATCTCCGAGGTGCGCGAAGGAATGGAATCGCTGGCCAAGCGCATCGACACCCTGGCGCGCGTATGCGCGACGCCCGCTCTAGGCGAGCAACTCATCGTTGCTGAGGGACCCTTCGTCGGAGATGCAGCCGCGGCGCTTGAGACAACCCTCCTCTGGCTTGAACGTTCACACCAGATGCTCACTCCCCCCGCACAATCACTAGCCCAAGCGCACGTAGCCGCAGGCGGGCTAGCCAGTAAGTAGTAGTCCTTGCCACGTGAGCGATGAGGCAATTGCCACTGACACTGCAGAGGGATTCACGGTCGAAACAAGATCGAAGGGGTGAACCTGGCCAACCTGCCTAACCAGCGCGCTAGGACCAGTCCGGTGGCAGGCCGAAGGAGTCCCCCCACTCAGCCCAGCCCTCCGAAGGCAGACGCACGGGCGGCTTCGATCCCCCGTACAGGTGCTCGTCGAACGCACCGCCGTCAGCCGTGACGGCGAGCCCGAGTACCCACCCTGAGACGGTCGTCCGCCAGTACATGACCTCTTGGCCGTTGGGGCTCACATGCGACTGCATCGCTGCCTGCGTTCTCCGCCTGGCGCTCCGCGCGCCGCGCAGCGACGAGATCGCGAACTTTGGGCATTGCCCACTCAACGAACGCGTCCATCACAGACCAGACCTTCGCTGAATTCGACCCGCGTGTCGTATGCCAGCTCCCGCCCATGGGCGACGCCGTGTCGCGAGTGGCTGCCCTCGACATGGGTGGTGACAACGTCCTGACCGTAGAAGACCTGAAGGGCGGCCAGTCCTGCCTCGATACTCACCAGTTGGGTCGTCTCCACGAGGTCCGCCCTGCGAGAGCCCTTGGTGAAGAACTTCTTGCCCTTGGTGACGTCGATCGCGATGCCCTCCAACTGCATCTGCAACTGCGGGATCGATGCGTCGTACCGGGCAGCCACATGGTGGTCCTGGGCGAGCCCCAGGAGCCGAGCGCGTTTGGTGGAACCAGATACTCAACTCGTCGTCCGCACCACCCATCGTCCTGACGCGGTCACAGACCCGCTTAAGCCTCCAGGCGCCCCCCTCCCACTGCCCGGCCAAGAGGTTGTCGGCCTCGTCGCCGCGGCCCGCGTCCGCCAGGCCCACCGCCTCGGCGACAACCTCTGTCTGCATGTTCATCACAGCCCAGCTCTGCGGCACAAGCATCCGGACAGCCGCCTCGCGGAGGCCACATAGGTCGCCAGCCACCGCCTGGACGGCAACTTGCGCAGCGTCCCGAAGCCTCGTCGCGTCGTCACATGCTCCCCATCTCGTGCAAAATACGCGCACTACGAGTGGGACTTTCTGGGCATACGTGTCAACACGTGACGGTGCCGGGGAGATTCGTGGCCTCTGCATACATGCAGGTCAGGAGCCTATCTGTGCTGATCAAGAAGAGAGCTGGCGAAGAGACTCGAACTCTCAACCCCCTGTTTACAAGACAGCCGCTCACATCGCGCTGACCTGCAGGTTTGCCTCTCGGAAGCCTCTGGAAGGCCGCTTCGTGCATCATACGTGCGACATCGAAGTCACTGACTGTCCGCGTACGTCCCGCAAGGTGGACCGACACGGCGGCTTGGTCGTATGACTTCGACCCCAAGACAGTCGTGCGTCACCGAGTGCGTACGCCCTTCGGCCTAGATACGGTGCGTCCAGGACCGTGCTGCATACCGGCTCCCTTCTGTGTCAACCGGTCCTTGTGAGGGACTTGGGATGGTTGGTCTTCCGAGGTCGCGGCATCGGGCGTAATGTCGGTTTCGCGGGTCCGGGGAGTGGCTGATCCGAAGTGTCGATGTGCGGGTGTAGGTCGACCGCGCTGGAGTGAAGTGTCGCCCCGCAGTGCCCTTCCGGACCCGCGTCCAACTCCACTTCCGTAGCGGGCTGTTGGTCGGCGAGTTGCTGGCGGTAGAGGGCGTCGGAGATCCGGCGTTTGAGGCACCGCATGGCCTCCAGGGGCTTTTTGCCCTCGGCCCGTTTGCGTCGGTAGTAGGCCCGGCCGTCGGTGTCGAGCCGGATCTGGCTGATCGCGGCGACGTGGATCATGTGGTTGACCCGCCGGTTGCCGGCTCGGGAGAGTCGGTGCCGGTCCTGCTCACCGGAGGAGGCGTCCAGGGGTGCGGTGCCGGTCCAGGACGCGAACCGGTTGCGGTCAGG
>JBBSVB010000382.1:0-2584 GCA_038233875.1 Actinomycetales bacterium
ACGCCGGGGAATGAGCGCACCGGTGCTGGCGGTCGGTGACGGCGCGCTCGGCTTCCGGGCCGCGGCGCTCACACAGTCTTTGACGGATCTGAGCGCATCCCTGGGGCCTTCGAGTCTTTGCTGAACGGCGGAAGCACGGGCCGGACCACCGTGGCGGCAGGGGCTTTCTGACTCCATTTAGCTCGACGATCAGAGACCAGGTATGCCGAAAGGGCTGCGATCGCGCTGACACTTAGCACTGCCGGCCAAATGCCGATGAGCGGAGCCAACGGGTGGGACGCCGCAAAGGCTCCGGCGTAGACGAGACCAAGGCCAATGGCAGTGGGCCAGCCGTCGCGGGCTTTCCACGCCCAGGCGGCGACTCCCCCGGCAATTAACAGGACCACCCCGCCCAGGGGCCGGACCCCGGTGGCGGCCGCGACCGCATACCCGCTGATCAATCCGGCGGCCACGATGGGTGACGTCCACAACGCTCGAGTGTTCACTGCTCAAGGCTAGACCTGCCCTCCGACTGCTCGACATCGGCTTTGTGACATAGCTGCACCGTGGGTGTAGAGCCTCGCGCTACAGAGCGATGGTGTGTATGTAGGAAGGCGCTGTGCGCACAGAGCGATCAGCGAGGAGTTGGGATCCGAAGGCGATGGTCAGTGGGAGCCGCGGTCGTGGTCTCTGATCTCAGCGAGCTGCTCGCGCAGTCGGGTGAAGGCGTCCTGCGAGATCGCCCGCCACAACTGCAAAGCCAAACCCGGATCGTCCCGCTCGAGATTAGACAGCGCCTGCGGACTCAACACGGCAACCTCGAGATCGTCCATTGCGGTCACCGTTGCGGCGTGGCGACCGTCACCGATCAGCCCGAACTCGCCAAACGACATACCCGGGCCTAGCACGGTCAGGCGCTGTTGCTCCCCCTCAGAGTCAGCGACGGAGGTCTCAACGACTCCGCGGGTGATCACGAAGATTCCGCCGAATGCTTCGTTCTGCCGCTGCACGATCGCCCCGGCCGCGAATCGCTGCGTCGTCATCACCGCAAGCAAAGACGCGCTCGAGTCATCGTCCAACCCCGACAGCACCTGTGCGTCGGTGGCATCCACCTGTGAAGCGTGACTGGGCGCCGAACAACGACGCTCCAGCAACCGCTCCTCCACCCACTCAATCGCCTGGCGACGCTGCTCGAACACCTGTTGCGGTCCGGGCTGATCGGGAGAGTCGGCGCTGACCCGGCCCGAATCGTCCACGACCACGACCATGCGGCCCTGTGCGGCATACGCCTCGTCGACGCGCTGCAAACCTGCCCGCGCGAATTCGGTGACGTCGGTGATGCGGCGCACGTCAAGCACCACGAACTCCACCTCGGTCGATAGGCCGACCAGTTCACGCAGCACCGACTCGGTCGCGCCAAACGTCAGGTCGCCCTGGACCTCGAGCACCAGCGCGCGGTGCCCGTGCTGCAGCAGCGACTCCTGGGCCACCGGTTGTCGGCGCACCCCGGAGGGGGCATCGGTGATCGGATACTTCACCCGCACAGCCTCGTGCTCGATTTGGGTACCGCGCATCAGATTCAGCGCAAAGTCGCTGCTCAGGCGCTCGCAGGCCAACACTCCGCGCACCGAGTTGCCGTGGTGATCTAGCCGCGGCGAATACACCGCGATCCCGACCTGCCCCGGCACGACCGCGATGATCGCCCCTCCTTCTCCGGATTTGGCGGGCAGGCCGACCCGCACCATCCACTCCCCGGCGTCGTCATACATCCCGCAGGTCGACATCACCGACAGCACCCGAGAGACCACGCGCGACGACAACAGACGCTCGCCGGTCAGCGGGTGCACGCCGCCGGTGGCCAGCACGGCCGCCATCAGCGAGAGGTCTTCTGCGGTGACGCTGATCGCGCACGCCGCGAAGTAGTCGTCGGCCACGCCCTCGGCAGACCCGTCGATGATTGCGAAGCTGCGCAGCAGGTGCGCCAAGGCGAGGTTGCGATCGCCCTCGCGCCGCTCGATAGCCAGCACCTCTTGGTCCACGGCCAGGTCTCGACCCGCAAGGCGTGAGTATGCCGACACGATCCGGTCGATCCCGCCGTGACCTTCGAGCCCGCTGTGACTCTCGACTCCCCTCACCAAAGAGGCGGCAGCGATGGCCCCGGCGTTAATCAGCGCATGAGCCGGGCGCCCCGTCCCGGCCTGCAACGAGATCTCGTTGTAGGCCTCCCCCGACGGCTCGACGTCGATCTTGTCATCGACGGCTTCAAAGCCGGAATCGGCAAGCGCCAACGCGTAGGTGAACGCCTTCGAGATCGACTGGATCGCAAACGGGACATCGGTGTCGCCAGCGGCGTAGGTCGTGCCGTCCAGCGTGGTCAGCGCGATGCCGAACTGGTCAGGGTCGAGGCCGGCGAGCGACTCGGCATACCCGGCGATGGTGCCCTCGCGGACGCCATACAACTCTTCACGCAGGGCGTCGAGGCGGTCCTGCAGTGGTGACTTCACACCGCCCAGTCTGGCCGATGCAAAGGACCACGGCCTACATCACGTTAGCCAAAAAGGCTTGGGTCCGTTCGTGCTGAGGATTACCCAACACCTGCTCGGGG
>JBBSVB010000383.1:0-2582 GCA_038233875.1 Actinomycetales bacterium
CATGGCACCTAGTTTCTCCATCATGGGCAGCTCACTTTGAGTGGTCATCGAAACCATTGTTTCACCCACCCAACCCGAAAATCATCACACCCTTATTATCTCACAAATAAGGCAAAATTAACACCCCCACAACCACCAAAAACCCCGGAAACCCGGCAAAACCAAAAAGCTACCTACCGGCCATATCCAGAGTCCTGGGTACAGGGGCGGTCACCAGTGCTGTTAGCAGTATCGGGAACTGCCCCTTGAGGGTGATCCTTAGTTCTCCAGCTCTAATGCTTTGTTCGGCTTTAGTGCATTTCGGTCGTTCTCTAGTTCTGTGGAGAGGTTGAGATGCGTGAGGGCATTTACTTTAGACTTTTTGGGTTGTGCTTTCTCCAGAATGCTTGCTTACGACATTTGTTCGTTTCCATCGTGGTGATCGCAAGTGCAGGGGTTGCAGTCGCAGTGGTCGCAGGTGCAGTCTGCGTCGTGTGTGGAGTGAGTGTCGGTTTCGCGGGGGAGGTTGAGGGTGGGGTTTTGGTTGAAGAAGCCGTGGGGTTCGATGATGAAGCCGATGTTTTGGCGGGGCATGACGGGCCAGTCTTCGAGTCGGACGACGTGGTGCATGCCGAAGGTGTACCAGATGACGATGTCTTCATCGACGATGTCCCTGTCCGCGGCGGTCCATACGTGCAGGCCGTCGTGCTTGCCGGTGCTTTGGTTCGGGAACTCTCCGGCTGCGAAGCGTTCTTTGCGGTGGTAGGGGGTGACCCAGAGGTTGTTGCGGGCAAATTGCGCGCGTTGGCTGACGTAGGAGTCGTCCCGGGCGGCTAGGGTGATGCCATCGGTGGGGATGAGGCGGTACGCGACTGGTTCGTTGACGATGTTCTTGCTGTTGTGGTTGACGATTTTCCAGAAGCGGTGCTTGGAGACGTCTGCTTTGCGGATCGCGGTTTGTTCGGTTTCTAGGAGCCGATCGACTGCCATGAACGCGGTGTGGGTGGGGTTGTCCTCGGGGATTTCCATGTCTACTTCGTAGACGGCGTTTTTCGGGCCGTCGAGTTCGAAGTCGAGCCTGACGTTGAACATGTGTTGGTGGATGGGGCCGTAGAGCCCGTCGTTGTTCAGTGCCTGCCCGTACGGGGTCTTCTCGCCCGGGTGCTGGGCGGCTGTGGAGAGGATTCCGGTGGCCTTGACGAGGAACTCGATGGTCCCGTCAAGGTAAAGGTGCCAGTAGAAGCCGTACTCGTAGTTGGCAACGGTGGCGATGAAGGAGAGCACGAGCTTGCGGGAGCGTCGGGTCTCGGCGGTGTTCTCGCGGAAGTCCAGATGCTTCCACATGATGGAGTCGTCTTCTTCATGCATGCAGATCGCGTTCTCGATGGTCAGCGGGTTGCCGTGGCTATCGGTGGTGATCCCGTCGAAGTACTTGATCTCGCCCAGGCAGTCACAGCCGAGCTTGAGGGAGTTGGCCATGTTCCCGATGTTGTATTCACCGGAATCAAAGGCGTTCTTCTTGGCTTGTACCGGGGCGGTGTCACCATAAGGGACGACCATTTCCGATAAGGATGCCCTGTTGATCACGGGACGGTCCACGCCCTTGTCGGCGAAGCGCAGCTGGTGCAGGACCAGACCTTCACGGGGGGTGAAACCGACACGGAAAGACCAGTCGGCCCACTTCACGTGGTTCCCGGTGACCTTGAAGGAAGGACCTTCGGGCTGGGTGATGGAAATCGGCAACAGATCGGTACGGGCCGGCCCGACGTACTCGGGCAGGTAGTTACTGCTGGCACGGGGGACCGGGATCGCTTCGGCGTCCTCGACCTTAACAACTACCCCGGAGCTCAGGTCGTAGAAAACAATGAAGTTCTCGATCGGGTGCGCGTAGGGGTTGTCGGTAGGATTTTCACGCACGAAGACCAGGGCACGCATCAGACGCGGACCCCCAGCCTCTTCCCCGAACCAGCCCACAGACCACGGCTCAAAGCAGACCAAGTCCAGATCGGTCAGGCCCCGGGCGGCGAGGGCCTCAATGACTTTGGGGTCCTTCCGGCAGGCTTCCTCACACTCGGCAAACTCATCCAGCATAAACGGCGGGTGAACCCCGTCAGCTAACTGCGTCCACGTATCAACCGTGCCATCATCAAGATCAACAATGGCTTCAAATGAACGTGAGGTGGCACGATCGATCAAGACAGCGTCTGCTTCACGCGGGGTTTCCTGACCAGCTCGCAGCAATTCCTTAGCCGGCTCACGCAACTCAACGCTGATAAAACGGAACGACTCCGCCGCAGCCGGCCCATCCTTCAAAATCGACACCGCCCGAGAAATCTCTGCCCGAGACAACGGATCCAACGGATGCGCCACCCCCACTGCGGTATGAGACTCAGTGTTAATAGACATGCCTATCTCCTTAATGCATTAGTCAGAACGAAAAACCTTACGACCCTGCAGCTAAGATGATCCTGAAACCGCACCCCAATGTAGCCATGACAGTGGGGGCCACATCCCCTTGACATGAATGCCGCGTCCTGCACGGCAGACCGTATTGTCGCTACGAGCTAATAAACACCAAAGATACTAAGATTATCTAAGTATTC
>JBBSVB010000384.1:0-2574 GCA_038233875.1 Actinomycetales bacterium
ATAAATGGAGACTAGCCGATAGACGATCAGGCAAAAGCACACTTCATTTTACAGACTCCAAATTCGCGGGGGAACCCCTCTTCGCGCGGTCTGACACGCCGGTCGGTCACATCCACGCGGCGCTTTCCCGCGAGCGGTTCTACGGCGACGAATAGGTTCGCCTCGTTCACATACTTGTGAACCAAGCCTTCGCGCTCGTACTCGTAATCCTCCCGCTTGGCTTTTCCTTTCTTTGCAGCAATGCTGCCCCTCGGTGTCGTGTGCAACTCTTTACGGGCTTCATCGACACAAACGACGGGCCGAGAAGCGTCATAAGGTCGTGCATAAACGGCAAGCACGTCCTCCATTTTGGCGACGTACTGAGCAGACGGCTTGCCTAGGCAGAAGCGTTCGACTTTCCAAGGTTTAATCTCGTTTTTTTAAGACGCTCACAAACGGTAGAGTCGCTGATGGACTCAACGAGTCGCAGTTCGACCAACTTATCCGCCAGCATCTGCATTGTCCATTTGAGCGATCCCGTCGGTGGATCAGAGCAGGCAAGCAAAACAAGTTGGACTTCCACCTCACCCGTAATTTTCGGCCTCTGACCAGGGCGTGGTTTTTCGTAAAGTGCGGTTTCCATACCGTCAAGAACAAAGCGGCGACATATCGCACTGACGGTTGGGCCACAGACCGATAAGGCTTGTGAAATTTGCAGGTGACTACGCCGTTCGCCCTGACTACGGTCAGCAAGAAGCAAGATACGAGCACGGGTTTGGACACGAGCAGGGGCGATGCCAGAGCGTGTCAACTGGCGAAGACTTTCACGGTCTTCGTCCGTCAAAGAAACGGAGAGGGGTTTACTCATATCTCTCAGTTTAGCATAGCTATTAATTATTTAACAGGATACAACACTAAGCAGATGCATTTAAAGATTTGATAGAATCATTTTATGATTCGTGTTGTTTTGAGTGAAACCCAGGTTGGCGAGTTAACGCGCCTGCGCCGGGATGCCAAAACCCGTCCCCGCACTCGTGACCGTTTGGAGATGGTGCGCCTGGCAAACCTGGGCTGGAACATCCCCAAAATAGCGCAGCACTTCGAGATGACGGAAAGCCGCGTTCGGCACTGGGTAAAGACGTTTCTTGCCGAAGGCTTCGACGGCCTTTGCGACCGCCGTGGTGTCGGCCCGAAACGCCGCTTAACCGTCTTGATTGTGGAACAGATTCGGCAAATGACAATCACCGATGGTCGCACTTGGACGACGGTTCAAATCAACGAATGGCTTTTAGAGCAGCACGGTTTCTCGATGAACCGTCGGTATCTGTCGGATGCTTTGAACCGGCATGGTTTGCGCTACAAGCGGACCACGAGAACGCTGCATCATAAACAGAAACCCGAACAGGTTGCAGATCGCAAAGCAGACCTGGAGACGCTAAAAAAAGGGCAGAGTTTGGTCTGATTGATTTATGCACGGTAGATGAGGCAGGCTTTTCGATGACTGCCTCGACCAACTATTCGTGGTCACCAGTGGGGCAACGTCTGTATGTTCCGTATGAAGCCCCGCAAGGTAGGCGGGTCAATGCGATTGGTGCCTTGTTCCATCATTCGCATCGCTTCGATTTCCTGACACGGGCAAAAGTCCCCAAATGCAAGAAGAAGTTGATTCCCAAAGCCGCCGAGGGTTTGGAAGCAAGCGAGTTAGGCACCCTGGATGCGGCTGTTGTGATTGCTTTCTTCTGGCAGATTGCGGGACGTCCTAACGCGGCACCCGAAGGATGGCGTCGGGACAAGCCTCTGGTCATCGTGATCGACAATTATTCAGTGCATCACAGTCAGGACGTGCAAGACGAGCGGCTGAAGTTTCAGGTTGCCGATGTTGACTTGTTTTTCTTGCCTTCGTACAGTCCGGAGTTGTCGGCGATTGAACCGGTGTGGCACGACGTCAAGCAACATCGAATGCGCCGACGCAGTCGCGACAAATTGGTGGATCTCAAACGCGATGTGGACGTTCTATTGACGGAAAAAGCAGCCAGACTTAGACAGGCGATAAACTGATAAACCATTACATGAAACTGCTTAGTGTTTCATCCGATTGGAAATTTAACAGCCGTGTTAGACTGTTAGAATGAGTAAACCACTTTTTGTTTCCTTGACAGCGGAGCAACGTGAGCATCTTCGTCAATTAACGCGCTCTGGCAACGCACCCGCGCGGGTACAGACTCGCGCCCGCATCCTTTTGCTCGCCGACCGTAGCCAAGACAACGGCAATCAAGACGGCAATCAAGACGGCAATCAAGACGGCAATCAAGACGGCAGTCAAATTGGCAGTCAAATTGGCAGTCAAATTGGCAGTCAAAGCGTTGTTGGTGAGCAATTTCAGCGACATACCCACATCCAAATCAGCCACGCTTTGTCTGTTAGCAGACCCACCATCAGTACGATCTGCCGTCGTTTTGCCCTTGACGGTTAGGAAGCCGCCCTGTTTGAAAAGCCCCGTCCCGGTCAAATTCCCAAAATCACGGGAGAGATCGAAGCCCAACGTGTTCTGCTTGCCTGCTCTGATCCACCGACTGGATTTGCGAAATGGACGAT
>JBBSVB010000385.1:0-2571 GCA_038233875.1 Actinomycetales bacterium
AGTTGTCGTGATCGTTTTGGCCTACGGCACCGCAGTCCACATGGTGCATCTGGTCGGCAGTGGCTTCAATCCCTACCCCGAGATGCCCGGGTGGCTAAGAACGTACTTCGTCGCATTGACGATCTTCGACCCCCTCGCGGCTGTGCTCTTAGCCCGGTGCAACCGAGGTGGTGTCGCCCTGGCAGTAGCGGTGTTCGTCTCCGACGCCCTTGCAAATGGCTGGGCGAACTACGCCTTAGATCCTTCGTTGGGCATCACCGCGGGTCGCTTCGGCCACGCCGTGACCACGTTGCTCGCGCTCGGCGTCTGCGCAGCAACCCCGCGGCTGTGGCGCGCCGCGAGTCCCCTTCAATAATCCCCGCTAAGCCGTCCCAGTCGTCGATCCCCATGTGACGATCACGTCGTGGCCCGGCTCTACGGATAGATCGTGTCCGCAGGTGGTTCCTCAATTGGGAGGTCCGCCGGGATCGTTGAGCTTGGTGAAACGGCGTCGCCGTTGTGCCCTGCGGCCCGGGTTCCAGCGCGAACCGTCGGGGGCGATCTGGCGGGGAAGGGCCTACACAAGGGTGGTGCTGGGTGAGTATCACGCGGCTGAGCTGATCCCCTTCGCGACGGCCCATAGTTTCTCCTCGCCGGCCGGGTCGTAGGACTGCGGGCGGAGCGGTCGACCCGTTCTCGATCTATCTAGTCAAGGCACGAGCTGCCAAAGTCCAGGCTCGCGTCGGTGCCCCTTGTCAGGCCCGACTATGGGGTGTACCGTCGGATTTAGAAGGTTCGTATTTCGACTCTTTAGGACGCGTTGCCTGGATGGAGGACCGGTATGGATGTGAGTGACGGCGCCGCGTTGGTGATGGTGAGTCTGGCCGACGGACCACGCCACCCCGCGGCCATCATCGAGGACGTGGCTGCGACCGCAAGCCGGCAACTGGCCGTCGGCACGTTGTACGGCATCTTGGACCGTATGATCGGCGAAGGACTTGTGGTGCGGGCGGCCCCTGAGGGGCGGCGCCGGCCTTACGAATTGACCGGAGCCGGCAGGGTCGAACTTGGCACCTATCTAACCACCATGACAGCAGCGCTCCGGGTCGGTCACCAAAGATTGGCACAAGCGTGAACATCCCGGCCGCGGCACCGAAACTGACGGAGGCGTCGACTCACCGCCGTGAGCAAGACGACCTCCCTCGGTGGGTGTTGGCCTGTTGGCCCCGGACCTGGCGCGAGCATTATGGCGAGGAGATGTCGCAGACCTGGTGCGATGAGGGAGCCCCACGAAAAACGTTGCTCTTCATCGCCGTGCATGGCTTGCGTCAGCGGGCCATGCGACCGGTAGCGGCCGCAAGTCTCGACGCCGCTGGAGGTCGCCCGTGCCATGACGTTGCCATCGTTGGTCATCCTCGCTACCTGCTTCGGTTCCTTATCGCCATCGCCGCCATGGTGGTCATTTTCTCTCTCCAGATCGGACTGGGACTGGCGATGGATCTCGGCAACTCCGGCGTGGGATACAGCGAGGCATCCATGCGCCGTGAGGACCTGCGCAGGGCCCTGTTGATGGTGCTCTCGACCGGGCTGCCGCTGGCGATCGCGGCGTGGGGTTGTTTGCGCCTGAACGACTGGCACAGTCGAGACTCCGGCTTCGGACTCATGTTCGGCGCACTTTTCTTCGTCCTCTTCCCCTTCATCCTCCTGGCGGTGCCCGCATGACATCAATGCTCTCCTGGCAGTTGAGACCCAAGAACTTCACGCGCGGTCGACTCGCCGCGATCCTCTGCGGGATCTATCTCACGCTGGTCCTTGCGGCTTGGCTGTTTGCGATCGCCTCGGTGTATTTCAGTGACCCCAGCGAAGGGGCAAGCCTGGGCGGGGTCTATCTCATTGTGCTGACCTCACCGTTGTCCTTCGCGCTCATTCCCCTCACAGACATGCTCGGCCTGCTCGATCCCACCGGTCTATTCGGCGAGATCCTGCTGTGGAGCCTGATGCTCCTGCCCGGCCTGACTCAAGCCGGCATCGGTTGGCTCGTGATACGCGGACGCCGGATCGTTCGCCCTCACAACGTCGAGGCAACACCCGGCTGAACGGACTCGGTGGATCAACACAGCTCGGCCCGGTACTCACTCATTCATGTCAACCTGAGCACCATCCAGGTTCTCACCCGATTTGCTCGCGTTTTGAGTGCAAGAGGCGGACTCCTGGTCGGCTTCTACAGGCCAACCATCGGAAGGTTAACCATGCCGCGGTCGAGGGCCTACGAGTGGCCGCTAGCCGACTTGAGCTGCGGACTGCACGGCTGGATGCGATGTGGTAGAGACCCACACCAGGCCGGAGCACGCGGGAAACCAGTACCTGACGGTCTCGATCTGGCGGAAGTCGCAGCATCTGCGTAACAGGCACGGCTCTCACACGGCGTGACCGCGTGCCAGATCCGGTTGATCCCTAGCCGCCCACAACGCGGCAGGAGAGTGCGTCCCGTTTGCCGAACCGTCACCGGTCAGCGATCCCCTTTGACACACGACCGACACGCGGCCACTAGCGTCCAGACGTGTGCTGGTGAGCGTTCCATGAGCGGTGACC
>JBBSVB010000386.1:0-2558 GCA_038233875.1 Actinomycetales bacterium
CTCGCCCGGGGCAGCGAGCGCGGTGAGGGTGCGGTAGACGGTGGCCAGCCCGACGCTGGACCCGCCGGCTCGCATCCGGGCGTGCAGATCCTGGGCTGAAGTGAAGTCCTCGACTTGAGCCAACTCGTCGGCCACCGCAGTCTGCTGGCGGGTGGGCTTGCGGGTGTTGGTGCTCACTTCGGTGCCTCCGTGCGCTGGCTGGTCTGGTCGTCAGCCTCGTGTGATTCATCTGTGTCGTGCTCATGAGGGTCGTGATGGTGTGCAGCGTGCTCGTCGTAGTGGCCGCCGTGGGGTGCGTGCCGATGCCCGTCGTGCACGTGGTCACCATGCCGCACCGCCTCGTGTCCACACCCCGGACCGTGCTCGTGGTGGTGTTGCTCGGCGATGAAGTGCCGCTTGGCCAGCCACGGCTGCACCGCAGCCCGGCCCAGCGCCACCACGACAAAGATCCCAATCGCGCACAGCACGATGGTGCCGCCGGAAGACGTGTCGGCGTAGAACGACACCACCACCCCACCGACGGCGGAGGCAAACCCGAAGGCCACCGCCCACAAGATCGCGGTGCGGAAGCTGCGGGCGACCTGCTGGCCCGCAGCATTCGGCACGATCATGAGCGCGCTAATGAGCAACAACCCGACGACGCGCATCGAGACTACGACGGTGACTGCGGTCAACGCCGCAAGCAGCAGGTTGAGGGCAAGCACCGGCATACCGCTGGCTCGGGCGTATTCTTCGTCGCCTGCGACAGCAAAGAAACGCTGTCGCAGCACGGTCGTCAGCACGATGATCGATGCCGACAGCACCCCGAATACCACTAGATCTGATCGGGACGTCGTGGTGATCGCGCCGAACAGATAACCGGTGAGGTTCGACGTCTGGGAGCCGTCGACCTTGTTGATGATCACCACACCCCCCGCGATTCCGCCGTAGAACATGATCGCCAACGCAATGTCGCCGCTGGTGCGCCCACGCATCCGGATGAGCTCGATGCTGACACCAGCGAGCAGGGCCGCGATCATCGCCGTCAGAATCGGCGCTTGGTCAGTCAGCACCCCCACGGCGACCCCGGCCAGGGCCACGTGCCCTAGTCCGTCGCCGATCAGCGACAACCGCCGTTGCACAAGAAATATGCCGACCAGCGGCGCCGCGATCCCGACAAACGCGGCCGCCAATAGGGCGTGGCGCATGAAGTCGAACGACAGCAGCTCACCCATGGTGGCTGCCTTCGGCGACATCGGAAGGCCCGGTCATCAGCCGTGGCCGCGTCGGGCGCTCGTCGTGGTGATGGCCGTGCCCATGGCCCGTCTGCACCATCTCGGCAACGTATGTCGTGTAGTCCCTAGGCGTCCCGTCGAACGTGATGCCACCGGATTCCATCGACACGATGCGCGTGACCACCTGATGCAACACCGACAGGTCGTGGGTGACGACGAGCATGGTCACCCCCCGGTCCACGAGTCGCTGCATCACCAGCGCCAGCACCTCCTGAGAGGAGGCATCGATGCCGGCGGTGGGCTCGTCCATGATCAGCACGTCGGGTTGCCCGGCCAGCGCCCGAGCGATCAAGACCCGGCGTTGCTGACCGCCGGAAAGGTTGGCCACGTCGGCGCCAGATCGGTCGCCCAAACCCACGATGTCCAGGGCGTCAGCCACGATGGCTCGGTCGTTCGCGGTGGCCCGCTGCCACCATTTTCGGTGGGTCAGTCGACCGGTCGAGACGACCTCTCTGACCGTCGAACGAACCGACGAACTGAGTGTATGTCGCTGGGGCACATAGCCGATCGGCGTGCGGTCGCTGCGCCGAGTGACCGGTGTGCCGAGGACTTCGATCGTTCCTCCAAGGTGATCGTTGAGGCCAAGGAGACCGCGCACAACCGTCGACTTCCCGGAGCCGTTGGGGCCCAGTAGTGCCACCACCTCGCCGAGGTCAACGCGGAGCGAGAGGCCGGTGATCACGGGTGAACCGGCATACCCGAACGAACCGGATCGGACGTCGATGACCGGCCCCTGGTCGGCCACAGATGAGGTCACGAGCAGTGCTGTCCTTCACGGAGCGAGTCGAGGTTGGCCTGCATAACCTCAAGATAGTCGCTGCCCGCCGAAGCGTCGGTCAAGCCTTCGACCGGGTCGAGCGTGCGCACCTGCGCTCCCGTCTCGTTAGCGACGGTTGTGGCGATGCTTGAGCCGATGAGCACCTCGGAGTAGATGGTGTCTACGCCGGTCTCCTCGACGATCCCGGCCACCTCCGCCAGTCTGGCAGCGCTAGGCTCGGCGTCTGGTGAGATGCCAGTAATGCCGATCTGCTCGAAACCGTACTTGGCAGCGAGGTAGCCGAACGCGTCGTGGGTGGTGACCATGTCGGGCTGCTGGCAGCTGGCGAGGCCGGTGGCGTAGGCAGTGTCGAGGTCGGTCAAGTCGCGGATTACGGAGTCAGCATTCTCTTGATACGCGTCTTTGTTGGCCGGGTCTTGCTCAATGAGCGCATCCGAAACACCTTGGGTGACGTCGGCCATCCGCTCGGGGTCGAGCCAGAAGTGGGGATCAAGGGCTTCGCTGCC
>JBBSVB010000387.1:0-2547 GCA_038233875.1 Actinomycetales bacterium
CCTTCTTGTAGGCCGGGTTCCACTTGGCGACCTCTCGCCAGTCGGCCTCAAAGTGGCACCTCCGGGAAGACTTGCGCTCCAACTGCCTGCGCTTGTTCAACTGGATCGCCTGGTAGAAGTCGCCCTTGCGGGTGGTCGGTGTGCCCGTCTTGACGATGGTTCCGGCGACAGCCGTCATCATGGGATGGATCGACTTGCGAACCACGTAGTCGTCGCAGTTCCCAACCAGCACGCCAGCGGCCACGAACGTGTGCGAGTCGGCGTCTACCTCGAGGGTGTATACCCAATCTGCTCCATCACTGAACTGGGCGAACTCAGCACTTCCCTGTTCGAGAACCTCAACACGGAGAACCCGCGACTCTCGAGCCACTGGGTCTTCGAGAGGTCCTGCTCCTGCCGTGAGCGAGCCTTGTGAGACGACCCATCCACCTCGACCACCAGCCTCCGGCTGAGGCTGAAAAGGTCCACCTTGTAATGCGTCGGGCGTCCTCCCCTCACCCTGCCCTCTCCAACGGGGAAGACATGCTCGGCCACCCAGTCGTCTCGTAAGGTCTCCAAGAGCAGCCGCTGTGGCGCGGTCATCCCGCGACCATTCCCGCCCTGCACCCTGGGGCGGTGCCCAATCCTCTGCAGGGTGCTGGCCACCTTCTGCCGAGTCTCCTCGGAGTGCATGGGGTTCCGTGCGGTCATGTTCCTGGAAGCAGCCGGGTTGGCCACACCCGCACGGGATGCACCCAGCCACGCCCCATGCTTCTGCAGCCGAGCGGTTACTTCGGGGATCAGGAACTGCATCTCGAGCCAGCAGGCTCGCCGACAGGCGAGAGTGATCGCGCGTCGGCAGGTCTTGAGCGACTGGGGGTTGATCTGACCCCGACACCAGAAGCAACGGCGTTCCCGGGGAGAGATCGCCCGCTGGAACTCTTGCATCTCCGACAACGAACGGGTGATTGGCGGTGCAGTATAGGGAACCGAGTTCGTGATCCACTCGGACAAGGTTGGAGTGCCGGGGGGTTCTGTACGCGGTTCGGACACTGCTCCAGAGTAGTTTGTCGTCACAGTCCTGTGCAGCGACAACCCAGTCCCTTTTGTTGCCGTTCACGATCTCACCGATTGGTACCCAACCTTCGCTGGTGAGCACGGGAGTCTCGGCCGGGAAGCAGTCTTGGGCCTCGTCCAGGAGGGCAATATGGAAGGTCTTCGACTCGATCTTGGCGCGCGGGTTGGCGGTCATCATGAGGGCGAAGGAGCCGCACTTGGTGAGCGTGACCCGGCCGCTGCGACCGTCGACCTTGTCGTTGATCTCCGGGTCCTGGAGGATGTCAGTAGCCCGTTCGGAGGACAGCCTGGAGACCAGGCGCCCGAAGAGAGTCTCCGCCTGTCCCTCAGTGGGGGCAAAGATGCCCACCCACAGCCCGTCCTTGTACTTGCCCATCCGCTCGGGGTAGATCTTGGCCAGTCGTGGGAACAAGATCATGGCGACCGCGACGGTGTTACAGACCGACTCGCTCTTGCCGGACTGCCGGGCGAAGAGCGCGGTCAGTTCCTCCGCGTCTTCGATGATGAGGGACTCGAGGATCCGACGCGCGAACGGAACCTGATAGGGCCGAAGGGAGTGACCGACGAGCATGTCCATGAAGACCATGCAGACGTCGATGATCCGCGCCACGAAGTCGGCGCTGTCCTGATCGAGAACGATCTCTTCGATCAGGTCTGTACTGGGTTGATCCTCCGTCTGAGCCACATGTCATTCTGTGAATACCCGGCTCCCTGACACTGCCTAAGCGGGCTACGCGTTCGGGGGCACAAGATTCCCGTAGTACTGCCTGGTGATCGCGGAAGTGCCGTGCCCGAGTCTCCAGGAAACTTCCTCAAGGGTCAGGCCCCGGTCGAGCATTCGGCGGGCGGCTGTGTGCCGCAGGGTGTGGAAGGTGATCGCGCGATCGGAAAGGCCTGCGGCTTCCAGCGCAGGACGTAGGTAGAACTTGTTGAAGTTCGGTCGGAGTGGGTGCGTCCCTGCTGGGGTCAGGAAAAGCCAAGGTCCTGTTGCCTTCTCTCGGTACTCGGCCGTGAGTGTGACCTGGGCGGCAAGTTCCTTGAGCAGCGACTTGTCGAGGAACAGCGTGCGGCTGGTGCCGTCTCGGTACTGAACTCGTCCGCTGGTCTCCACGGCCAGGATCCGGCCCACGGTGAGGGTGCCGGTCTTGAAGTCCACGTCTGGGACCTGCAGGCCGATGCATTCCGCCCAGGTCAGTCCGAGGTCGGCTCCTAGTTCGATCAGCGCCCGAAAGATCGGGTTGATGGCATCCGCGAGCGCGTCAACCTCCGCGTCGGTGAGTGTTTCCGCGAGTGCTATCTGCCGGTTCGCCGGGGCCTGTTCCACGGCGAGACCCTTGGCCGCATTGTTCTTCAGGACTCCGGTGTCCACCCCGTACCCGAGAGTTCCGCGAACCACGGCGAGGACTGAGTCGACCGTGAAAGGGCCTACACCCTGCTTCAGGAGGTCCTCGACGTGCTTCTCGATCCTCGGTGTGGTCAGCCGGGCCAGAG
>JBBSVB010000388.1:0-2521 GCA_038233875.1 Actinomycetales bacterium
AGCAGCGGCCACGCGCTGGGCCCAAGGTCATCCAGGTGGACGGTGGGGTTGCTGAACCCGTAGTGCTGGCCCGAGGCGGTGCCACGAAACAGCGTCAGCACGTCGGCGATGAGCGCTTGGTGATCCGGGCGGACCGCGCCTCTGCCCCAGGGGCTGCCCAGGTCGGTCCAGCTCGCGCCGGTGCGAACCCACCGCTTGGTCCGTCCCTGTTTGAGGGGACGCAACTCGACGCGCTCAGGCGTGGCCCCACGCGAACGCGGCTGACCTGGCACCAGGCTCACTTCGAAGGCGGCGACGGGCAGATTGACGGCGGTTTCGGTGACCGGGGTGCCGACGAGGGGTCGCAGCGTCTCTTCCCAATCGGCGACCGGCGTCCGCTGTATGGCGGCGTCCCGGGCCACGAGCACGACCGCGGCGACGTGTTTGCAGTTGTAGCTCATCGGACAGCTGCATCGACCGGTAAAAAGTTGGCGGGGGTTGCCGTCAAAAACTTCGACGATCGTTTGGTAGAGGCTGCGGCCGCTACCCGTGACGGTGCCGAGCAGCACCTGGCCATCCGCCCGCTCGATCAGAGTCTGTATCGCTCCGGAGTCGGCATACTGCCGCCCGCGGGCCAGCGAGGCGTGACCCACGACAGCAGTGATCTGCTGGTCGCTGGCCTCACGCGCCCAACTCGTCGCGCGCACCGTTATCCCCACAACCAACACCGTATCCGCGAGCGCCGACAATGTGGACTAGGGAGCGAGCGTCCCCGCGCGGAGGATTTCAGCTATATCGGTCACCCTCTCCAACCGGCCCTCCGCGATGGCGATGATGAAGTCATAGGCCTCGTCGTTGGTCATGGCAAGTCGTGAGCCGTTGATACCGAGGAAGGCGACGAGAGTTGCCAAGCCTAGGCGCTTGTTGCCGTCGACCAGCGCATGGTTTTTGGTCATCGAATGCACCAGAGCCGCGGTTTTTGTGTGCAGATCGGGATAGGCATCGGCACCAAACGGTGAGGCCTGAGGTCGGCCCAGAGCCGACTCGAGCAGGCCCGCGTCTTGGGCCTCGACCGACGGCAGCACCCGACGAGCGATGCGCATCACATCGTTGAGATCGAGGTAAATCACTGCCCGAGGCGGTGCAGCGCTTCGGCATATCTGGGCAATTCCGCGTCGAGCACCTGATCCAGCAACTCGGTCTTACTGGACGTCTCGACATAATCGCGCACCGCTTGGCGCGCCACGTCTTGCATAGACCGGCCTTCCCGCTCAGCACGCATCCTTAGGGCCTCGGTCTCGGGGTCATTCAGTCTCAATGTCATAGCCATCGTCGAATGGTATCAGTGCTGATACCGTCGCTCACCTTTCCACAGTCCTGATCGTCGCTTAGGTTCTCAACATGGCTCACGGGACCCACAGTTACGAAGACGATCCACGCAACGCCGCCATCAAGATCTGGGTCAACGGCGACCTGTTCCCCCGCGATAAGGCAGTCGTTTCGGTCTTTGACGCTGGCTTTATCCTCGGCGATGGGGTCTGGGAGGGCATCCGGGTGCACGGCGGCCATCCGCACTTCCTCGAGCAACACCTCGACCGGCTGTGGCAGGGCGCCACAGCCCTGATGCTCGACATCGGGCTGACCCGCGACGAGATCTACGCAACCCTGGCCGCCAACGACATGCACGACGGCGTCCACATCCGGCTCATGGTCACGCGGGGCCCCAAATCGACGCCATACCAAGACCCTCGGGCTAGCGCCGGGCCCGCCACAGTGGTGATCATCGCCGAGCATAAGGAGGCGTTGCCGGCCACGGTCGAGCACGGGATCACGCTGTTCACCACCCACGTCCGCCGCGCGCACCCCGACACGTTGGACCCGCGCCTCAACGCGCACAGCAAACTCAACGACATCCAGGCGTGCATCCAGGCGGCCAACGCGGGCGCCGACGAAGCGCTCATGCTCGACCCCGACGGCTTTGTCGCCACCTGCAACAGCACCCACTTCTTCATCGTCGTCGAGCGCGACGACGATACGACCGGCGCAGGAGTCGAGGAAGTCTGGACGTCAGATGGGCGCTATTGCCTCCACGGCATCACCCGAGCCAACGTCCTTCGGGTGTGCCGAGGCGCTGGCATACCCGACCGTGAGCGCACCTTTTCGTTGACCGAGGTCTACAGCGCCAAGGAGGCCTTCGTCACCGGAACGTTCGCCGGGGTTGTGCCGGTGACCTCGGTCGATGGACGCACGATCGGCACCGGCAAGCGTGGGCCGATGGTCACACGGTTGCAGCAGATGTATGCCGAGCACGCCGCCGCCGACGTGGCCCGACGCAGCGCCGCAACAAACCCGACTGCCTCTCCTGCCGAATCGGATGAATCGGACCAATCGGATGAATCGGATGAATCATCATGACCGGAGCCCGCCAGTCCGGCGATGGAAGACCTGTCACCCGGGTGGCGATGTGGTCCGGGCCCCGCAATATCTCGACGGCCATGATGCGCGCCTGGGAGAACCGCCCCGACACGGCTGTGGTTGACGA
>JBBSVB010000389.1:0-2505 GCA_038233875.1 Actinomycetales bacterium
CATGTCGATCGAGGCTGGCGCTAGGGCAGGCATGGTCGCCCCGGACGAGACCACCTTTGAGTACGTCGAGGGGCGCGTGCACGCCCCCACCGGAGCCGATTGGGACGCTGCCGTTGCCGCGTGGCGTGAGTTGCGGACCGACGACGATGCCGTGTTTGACGCGGAGATCATCCTCAACGCCAACACCTTGACCCCTTATGTGACGTGGGGCACCAACCCCGGCCAGTCCGTGCAGTTGGGCGACGTTGTGCCTGACCCCGCGGACATCGGCGACGAAGACGCCAAGGACGCGGCCGAGCGCGCGCTGACCTACATGGACCTCGAGCCCGGAACCGCCATGCGCGATATCGGTGTTGACGTGGTCTTCCTCGGGTCCTGCACCAACGGTCGAATCGAGGATTTGCGGATCGCCGCCGACGTGTTGCGCGGTCGCTCGGTGGCCTCCACTGTGCAGATGCTCGTGGTGCCGGGCTCGCACGCTGTGCGCCTGCAGGCCGAGGCTGAGGGTCTGGACCAGATCTTCATCGACGCAGGGGCCGAATGGCGCCTGGCCAGTTGCTCGATGTGTTTGGGCATGAACCCCGACCAGATGGCCCCGCACCAACGCTGCGCCTCCACGTCTAACCGCAATTTCGAGGGCCGCCAAGGCGCCAAGTCGCGCACTCACCTGGTCTCTCCGGCCGTCGCCGCCGCCACCGCCGTGCGCGGCACCCTCGGATCTCCAAGCGACCTTTCGCCTCTCGCCGACCTACAGGAGGTCAACTGATGGATGCCTTCACCACCCACACCGGCGTCGGCGTGCCCCTACGCCGCAGCAACGTGGACACCGACCAGATCATCCCCGCCCAGTTCCTGAAGCGGGTCGCCCGCACGGGCTTCGAGGATGGCCTCTTTGCCCGGTGGCGCGAGGACGAGTCGTTCATCCTGAACCAGCCGGTGTATGCGGACTCGTCTGTGCTCGTCGCGGGCCCCGACTTCGGCACCGGATCCTCGCGTGAGCACGCCGTTTGGGCGCTGATGCAGTACGGCTTCCGGGTGATCATCTCGTCGCGCTTCGGCGACATCTTTGCTGGCAACTCCGGCAAAGAAGGTCTGCTGTGTGCTCAGACCGCTCAGGACGACGTCGAGCTGATCTGGAAATACCTGGAGAACGAGCCCGGCGGCCAGGTCACCGTAGATCTGGAGAGCCGGCGCATTGTGGCCGGGCACGTCGTGGCTCGATTCGCCGTCGACGACTACGTCGCGTGGCGCTTGGCCAACGGCTTCGACGACATCTCGCTGACCCTGCGCCACGCCGACGCGATCAGTGCCTTTGAAGCCAAGCGGCCTGCATACAAGCCAGTTGTCTCTTCTGCTGTCTGACAATGTGCGTTAGTCTTTTGCTCGATGACACGTCTGCTTCTCCTCAGCTGCCGCAGCGAGACCTCCTAGGTCCGCACTCGCTGCGGAGTTTGCTGCGCCTCGGACGCCAAACATCCCCAGTGAGGAAGCCCCATCGTGACCGTCAAGACCAACCCCCAGCAGCCCAGCGGCATGCCCTTCCACCGTTACGAGCCCTTTGCCCCCATCGACTTGCCAGGTCGCACCTGGCCCGCCAAGACCATGACGCAAGCCCCTCGTTGGTGCGCCGTCGATCTGCGTGACGGCAACCAGGCGCTCATTGACCCAATGACGCCAGAGCGCAAGAAGCGGATGTTCGAGCTGTTGGTCAAGATGGGCTACAAGGAGATCGAGGTTGGCTTCCCCTCGGCTAGCCAGACCGACTTCGACTTCGTGCGGATGCTGATCACCGAAGACCTCATCCCCGACGATGTCGTCATCCAAGTCCTGACCCAGGCCCGTGAGCACCTGATCGAGCGGACATACGAGTCTATCGAGGGTGCCAAAGCGGCCATTGTGCACCTCTATAACTCGACCTCCACGCTGCAGCGCAAGGTCGTTTTCAACACGGACATGGACGGCATCATCGACATCGCGGTGACTGGAGCGCGGTTCTGCAAAAAGTACGAAGAGCAGATGCGCGACGATACCGAGGTGTTCTACGAGTACTCCCCCGAGTCCTACACCGGCACCGAGCTCGAGTTCGCAGTGCGGGTCTGCAACAAGGTGATGGAGGTCTTGGAGCCGACGGCCGAACGTCCCCTGATCATCAACCTGCCCGCCACGGTCGAGATGGCCACCCCCAACGTGTATGCCGACTCCATCGAGTGGATGAGCAACCACCTGCACCACCGCGAGCATGTGGTGCTGTCGCTGCACCCGCACAACGACCGCGGTTGTGCGGTGGCGGCTGCCGAACTGGGCTACCTGGCTGGAGCCGACCGCATCGAGGGCTGCCTGTTCGGCAACGGTGAGCGCACCGGCAACGTCTGCTTGGTGACGCTGGGGATGAACCTGTTCTCCCAAGGCATCGACCCGCAAATCGACTTCTCCGACATCGACGAGATCCGGCGCACGGTCGAGCACTGCAACCAGATGCCCGTTCCCGAGCGCCACCCCTACGGC
>JBBSVB010000390.1:0-2497 GCA_038233875.1 Actinomycetales bacterium
CCGGGCCGGGGCGGCCGGTCGTGGTCGGCAGCGACGGTTCGAAGAGCGCCCGGAACGCGGTCGACGCCGCCGCCACTGTGGCTCAACAGTGGGACGCGACGCTGCTCCTGGTGTCGTCGTGGACGCCACCGCTGCCCGACCCCTGGGGTAATCCGCCGTCCGGCTACTCCAGCGACGCCGCCGCCCTGAAGGCACGAGAAGGCAAGACCCGTGAAGTTAATCAAGACAGCGTTGATCATGTCCGACTCGAACACCCGGACATGGTCGTCGAGGGTCTGGTCATGGAGGCGCGACCTGAGGACGCGGTCATGGGTGCCTCCCCGGACGCTGCGATGTTGGTCTTGGGCTCACGCGGTCATACCAAGTTCATCGGCGCATTCCTCGGGTCAACCGCTCGGGCTGTGCTCCATCAGAGCACTACACCCGTCATGGTTGTGCAGTGAACCCCATCCAAGCCCTGGACGAGCTGGAGTGCTGGGAACGGCTTGAGGCTGGCCGTTTCGGCCGGCTCGCCTACCACCTCACCGATCAGGTGCACATCGTCCCCATCAACTACGCGGTTGGCTCCGGGCATCGGCTTCTCTTTCGCACCTCCGAGGGCAGCAAGTTGCTCGGGGTGGTGATGAATGCCGACGTCGCCTTCGAGGTCGACGATCTCGCAGGCCAGAGGGCATGGAGCGTCGTGGCCCGTGGGCAGGCGCGGTGGGTTGAGGGCCAGGAGGCGCGCGACGCCAACGCTCTGCTGGGCCGGCCCTGGGTCGATGCGCCCAAGCACAACATCGTCGCGATCGACGTCAACGAGGTCACCGGGCGGACCTTCGACCTCGATCGCCACTAGCGGCCAAATCCGCTTCGAGGTATGACGATTGGCTGCGTCCCTGCCGCAGGATGGACACGGCATACACCGCAGGTATGCCGACCAGCACAGCCAGCATGAGCAGCGTCACGAGGTCGGGACGAACCACAGACTGCGCCCGCTGCGCCTGGACAAAGGCGGTCACCATCAACCCGAGGTAACCCACCGCCGTCACCGCCACGACTCGACGCTGCAACGCCGGTGACAACACCAGACGATCGTGAGCCACCAACCACATCAGGATCAGCGCGACCGCTGGGATGACCTGTAGTGCGTGCAGACCGATGAAGTGCGCCACCCGTAGGTCGCCGACCTGCGTTGACCAACCCAGCAGCGGTAGACCTGGGCCACCGTCCAGCGAGCCGACACTGTGCGCGCCCATCGTGGGGCCACCGACTTCCTGGCCGGGCTTGGGCGCCGTCATGGCAAAAGCACTCACGGCACCCAGCACCATCATCGGCACCGCGAGAGTCATCGCGAGCCCCAGTGGACCGGTGAGACGACGACGAGCCAGGATGACCCCGGCGACCGCAGCGGCGGCACTAAAGATGCCGACTCCCGCGCCCATGATCGAGAAGAGGGTGGCATCCAATGCTGTGGCGTAGTTGAAATGAGAGCGCACGCCGCGAAGCGACTGAAGAGAGATCACCGATACCTCGACCACCATTGACCATCCGATGACCTCAAGCATCAGTCTCGTGACGCGGCCACGCTCGATGTGGTGGTAGATCCACAGCAACGCAGGGGCAAACGCGAGGAAGGACAACGCAAACTTCAATGGCTTGTTCCACACGGACACTCCGTTGACGACCGTGTCATCAACCAAGCCCATCCCCACCGCGTTCACCAGCAGCACAGCATTGACGAAGAACAGAATCGTGAGGGCTGGGCTGACCCTCCAGGCTAAGCGCGTGAGCGACTTCATCACGTCACCGCCATGTGCTCGCGTGCGACGCGCGTTCGGTTGAGGTGCCACGTGCGCCACGCCAAGAAGGCCGGGAAAGTGAACGCAATGGCGATGGCGAACGACAGCACCACCAAGAGTGCGGCCAGCACAAGGTTCATCTCCAAGCGGCGGGCCTCCACCACGATGAAAATACAGGCCACGAGCGCCACAACGATCACGTCAACAGCGGCCGACGATGATGCCGAGGTGGCGAACCACCCCGCCAGATAATCCTCACCGGAACGCACGGACGCGATGTTGAAGAACCACGTCCCCAGTCCCCCGACGAGCGCCAAAATGGCGTAGACGACGATCATCACATTTCCTTTCCTTGGTGAACAGTGTTTACGTCATACAAAATAAGTTAACATCGTTCACTATGCAAGCCCGTCGTGTCCCCCTCTCGCCAGATTCCCTCGTGTCGGTATGCCGCGAGTTGCTTCACGAGGGCGGTCCCGAGGCCATCGTGGTCCGTGAGGTCGCTCGCCGCGCCAGCGTCACCGCTCCTGCGTTGTACAAACACGTTGACGGGCGTCACGAGTTGTTGACCCTGTTGATTGCGGCCTGCAGCAACGAGGTGGCCGACGCGTGCGCCACAGCGCGGGAGGCGTGCGATCCCGACGACTTCGCCGCTCAACTCTTCAGCGCGACCGCCGCGTTCCGTTCCTGGAGCCTAGCGAATCGTCCAGAGTTCG